>CAZLPR010000272.1:0-3277 GCA_964561415.1 uncultured Dechloromonas sp.
GCGCTGTCGCCCCCATCGCAAAAATATCACCGAGCGCATGGTTGACGGCAATCCGGCCGAACAACCAGGGCATTGATGAAGGCGCGCAAAAAATCAACCGTTTGCACGATGGCCTTGCCGGGCGGTACGCGAACCACAGCAGCATCGTCGGGCGCCTGCCGGCCGGTCAGTACATCGGCACGCTGCCACGGGTGCACTTTGGCGCATGTCGGTATCGGTGCAAATCACCGTCAGGCGCACGCCCGGCAATGGGATAACACACTGCGCCATATCGCATCATCGCCTGTAAGAAAATAGGCGCCCCGGCGACTAATCCTCAAGCCCGGCGTCCTTGCCTCGCCCCAACCTTGCAGCAATGGAGTGAACATCATGGCGCAAACCCGTCGGCAACTGAACCGCATTGGCTGGCAAGCGGCCGAATTTAGCCCGTTATGGGACGTTGACCGCAAGGAAGACTTTGTGCGCCTGCAACAGCATTTCCCCGAACTGGCCAAGCCGATAACGCCAAACGCCGATAGACCTGCATTTGATGAGACAGTACGATCTTCGTCCACACTGTGCGCATGAGGAATTGATGAGCTTACTTAAAGAGATCGCCAAGTTTTTCGACATCGGCAAAGCCGACAGCGCACTGATCCGCCGCCCGGTTCGCGATTCGGCCCAGGCACTTCTCGTATGATCGACAACGCGATGCTGGTCGAGATTCGCCACGACATGATCAAGTTTGCCCACCTACAGTTGCGCGATGAATCGCTGGCTGAAGACGTCGTCCAGGAAGCCCTCGCCGCGGCGCTGACCAGCGCCAGGGAATTTGCCGGGCGCTCGGCCCTGAAAACCTGGGTTTTTGCGATTTTGCGTCACAAGATCATTGATCAGATTCGCCGGCAAGGCCGCACCACCAACATCTCTGCCCTGTCCAAGGAGGATGAAAGCCTCGACCAGACTTTTGACACGCTTTTCCAGACCAATGCCCATTGGTCGCCCGCCGCCCGCCCCCACGACTGGGGCGACCCCGAAGAAAGTTTCCGGCAACAGCGCTTTTGGGAAATTTTCGATATCTGCCTGAAAAATCTGCCGGAAAACACCGCCCGCGTCTTCATGATGCGCGAATTTCTGGAATTTGAAACTGCCGAGGTTTGTCAGGAATTGGCGATTACAACAAGTAATTGCAACGTAATCCTGCATCGCGCCCGTAACGGATTGCGCCGCTGCCTGGAGAAAAACTGGTTCACCACAGGAGAACAGCCATGTTGAGCTGTAAGGAAGTCACCCACCTGTTATCCGAAGCGCAGGACAGAAAAATCACGCTCGCCGAGCGGGTCAATCTGGAAATGCACCTGGCGATGTGCAAAGGCTGCCGCAACTTCCGAAACCAGATGGGCTTCCTGCGCAAAGCCTGTCAGCACTACACCGGTAAGCAGGAAAAAAACGAGCCCTGAAAATGGACCGGCAACTAGCGGCGCATGGCAGCAGATTGAAAGTTCAAACGCCCGCATCAGGTGACTCAGGCGCCACCTTTGTTGCGTCCGCCTGCCGCGCCCCTTCAGTTGCTGCGCAGCCAGCCTTTGTCGTAGGCGGCGTGCAAAAAAGCATGCGTGTCACGCGTGATCGCTTCGGTGTTGCCGGGGAAGGCGGCATCGAGGTGAGCGATGATCTGATCAGGCGTGCTCGCACCGTCGCAGCGCTGGAGAATTTCAGCCGCAGCGGGATTCAGTTTGATCAAGCCTTCCGGGTAGAGCAGGATGTGCGCCTGCTGACTGGCTTCGTAGCGGAAGACATAGTGCGGACTAAGCCGCGGGCAAGTTTGGGTGATGTTTGTCATGGCGGTGGGCATGGGGCGGCCAGACAGCAAGCCGCCCCGTAGCTCGTTTAGCGGACGTAAACGTAGGCCGTTACTTCAAAGCCAAGGCGGATTTCGCAGTAAGCCGGGGTTTGCCAGTTCATATTAATGTCTCCTGTCGATGAAGCGGCACCTTGCCGCTCCTAATATTGATTATTGATTAACCTGCGCTGTCGGGCACCCGGCTTTTTGCCAAAACCTGCTCCATAAAATCATGAGACGCGCGCCATATTGGTGTACCCGCCCCAGCCGTCAATTTGCACCGGGCAGTGCGCCAACAGCATGGCGTCGAGCATCGACCACAGGATGTCGAGCTTCATTTGCAGAATATCAATCACCCGCTCCTGCTCTTGGCGCGTAGTGAAATGGCCGAGCGTAATGCGCAGGCCATGGACGACATCGCGCGGCGCTTCGTTAAGACGACGACGGAAATAATCGTAGCCGGTCGGTTCGATCCACGGGTAATGCGTCGGCCAATTATCGAGACGCGACTGGTGAATGGTCGGCGCGAACAACTCGGTCAGTGACGCGGCGGCGGCTTCCTGCCAGGGGCGTTGACGCGCGAAATTGACATAGGCATCGACGGCAAAGCGAACGCCCGGCAATACGTGCTGTTGCGAGATGATTTCCTCGCGGCTCAGGCCGACCGCCTCACCCAGCCGAATCCACGCCTCGATGCCGCCCGCCTCGCCGTCGAAACCGTCGTGGTCAAGAATGCGCTGCACCCAGTGGCGGCGGACTTCGCGCTCCGGGCAATTGGCCATGATCGCGGCGTCCTTGATCGGAATATTGATCTGATAGTAGTAACGGTTGGCGACCCAGGCCTGGATCTGGGCACGCGACGACCGGCCCTCTTTCATCATCACCTGATAGGGGTGGTGAATGTGGTAGCTCTGGCCCATGGCGCGCAGCCGCTGCTCGAACTCGGCGGCGGTCCACGGCTGCAATTCGTTCATTTTCATGCTTCTTCTCCGTTATCGATCAGCATCCCGTCGTAGGCCAGTTCAATGCCGGCACGCGTCAGCTCCGGCGGCGGTCGGGGCCGCGCGCTCGCGGGAATCGCTGCGCAGGATGGGGTTGGTGTTGTTGATGTGAATCAGTACCTTGCGCGGTTTCGGGTAGCCGGCCAGCAGCTCGATCATGCCGCCGGCCCCGGATTGCGGCAGATGGCCGATGGAACGCGCAGTCTTCGGCGCAATGCCGAGGTCGATCATTTCAGTATCCGTCCAGAACGTGCCGTCGAGCATGACGCAGTCGGACTCGGCGAGGAAAGGTTCAAGATGCGGCTCCATGGCGCCAAACCCAGGGGCATAAAAGACTTTGTGGCCGCTCGCCGTATCTTCGATCAGCATGCCGATGTTATCGCCGGGATGCGGATCTTCGCGATGCGGCGAATACGGCGGCGCCTTGCTCGACAATGCCAGCGCGGTGAACCGG
>CAZLPR010000273.1:0-3274 GCA_964561415.1 uncultured Dechloromonas sp.
CCCTGGGGGGCAGCAACGCAGCACCGGGCCGGCCCCCGCGAGTAACAGCATGGCCAATGCGTTTGCCAAACTGAAGCGCTAAACCGGGAGTCGGGGCAACGCTGACAACAGCGTTGTCCCATTGGCAAATACAACATAGGCCGGGGCAACCCGGCTTTCTTCATTTCTATTTACATCTACGGTCAACCGTAAAAATTGGTCATTTTTGTTCTGCGTCAGACGCATCCAGGTCAAATGGCTGCTGACCCGCCGTCGCCGTGAAACCCCGGACCAACCATCCAACCTACCACGCTCCCCTGCATCTGCCTGGCTAGCTGACTGGCTCACGGCGTGAAGCACTGTCGATATTTCTTACACCTGAAATGAGCGTGGGAATGATCAGTTTCAGTGGCATTTTGAGCATCTGATGTAACAAGGCCTTGGCAGTCAACAGCAACTGCCAGCCTTGTAACAGGCGAATCAAGGACTGCCTGGCCCTTCATCACCAAGCAACAAACGAGCATTACAAAAAATATGAATCGATGGATGGGGCTTTACCCACGGTGAAAGCTCATAAGAAAAAAGCCTGTCAATGTTTCACCATTGAAACAAATCGCATTTACCAAGCCACCTGAAATTCATTAATTTATCAACAAAATCAAGCAGATAAACCAATGGCACACTATATGCTATTTGGAAGCGAGCCGCGCGCTCCAAACTTCGACAATACTTTCAAAGGAAATAATCATGAAATACGGAAAATTTGCAAAGACCACTCTGGCCGTGCTGGTCGCCGGAATGGCCCTGGCCTCGGCGCCATCACATGCCGCCACAATCAACGCGCTATTTGTGCCAGGGCTGAATACAATGGAAGATGATGATGTCGAGCGCATCCGTCGTACAGAAAATGGGGTTACCACTTCGCAGACCTCGGGAGCCTATGCCCAGGACGATGTTATTGAATCAATCCTGCGCTTTCAAACACTTAATATCGGAACAATTGGTGACTCGCTAATCGCTCCGTATCAACTCACTGCTTATAGCCAGTTGCGTATTGCCAGCATAGTCGAATTAGATATCGATATTGATAATGATGGCGTTCTCGATAGTAATAACAATGACATTGCTGAAGCAGGAGAAGCCGTCAGATTAATTTTCGGGGCCGTCGCCGGCTTTGGAAATGGAGGCGATGTTCTGGCTCAACTTTATGAGCGGACTGCCTTAGCCCAAGGGTCTTTTGACATCGCAGCAACAGCGGCAACCGGAATCGATAACATTATTAATCCTGTAACAGGGCAGACCTTGATTAGCGAACTCGGGCTGAATGGCATCGACGACTTCTGGTTCGCCGATACGCTTAACGATATTTCAATCCTGGCGGCAGCCGTCTCCGGGAGCGGGCAGGCAGCTCAAGGTGCTTTCGGTCTCACCTTCCTGAGCAACGATGGCGGGATTCCATTTATCAGCAATGGCATGCAGACCGGCCTTCCGGTCGGCAGTTTTCACGACGTTGTTGGTGATGCCAGTGTGTACGCTCGCAAGCCTGGCGTAAACACCGACTGGCTGCTGTCGAGCAACCTCAATGCCACTTTCAACGCCGTACCCGAACCGGCAACCATCGGCCTGTTAGGTTTGGGCCTCCTGGGCCTCGGCCTGGGCAAGCGGCGCCGCCAGCAAGCCTGAGTTCAGACCGCGCATTAATCGGCAAAATGCCAGCTCGCATTTGGGAGATTGCCGAAAACTTGCGTTTGATGTCTGAGCAAAAAATTGCCAGACCCCAAGACCGGGCTCACTCCCGGCCTTGGGGTTTTTGACTATTTTTTTACTGCCAGGCGCAAGCTTTAAACCTTGATTCAACCCGGGCCTTTAGCGCGAAGTGACTCAATGTCAGATCGCCTTGGGCAAACTAATTTCCGGGAGAAGCCCTGTCATCTCCCTGCAACATTAGCGCAACAAAATGATGGGCTTGAGGAATATACTTCAAGCATTACTTTGGATGCGCGCGATGAACCATACCCACCAGCCCCCCCGCTTCCCGACCGCAAATTATCTCAACCGTGAGCTTGGCCTGCTGGCCTTCAATCGGCGTGTCCTGGCTCAGGCAGAAGATGAGAATGTCCCGCTACTGGAGCGGCTGCGTTTTCTTTGCATCGTCTCCAGCAACCTCGACGAGTTCTTTGAAGTGCGCATGGCCGGCCTCAAAGAGCAGTTGCATGCGCATTCGGTGATCATCACCAGCGATGGCAAAACCGCCCAGGAAGCTTTCCGCCTCGTCTCGACCGAAGCCCACGCCATCGTCACCGAGCAATACCAGCAACTAAATACCGTAATCCTGCCGGCGCTGGCCGAAGAAGGCATCCGCTTTCTGCGCCGCTCGACCTGGAACGAAGCCCAGCGCGAATGGATCCGCAGTTATTTTGTCCGCGAAATGGTTCCGGTGCTAACGCCGATTGGACTCGATCCCTCGCACCCTTTCCCGCGCGTCCTCAACAAAAGCCTCAACTTCGCCATCGAGCTCGAAGGCAAAGACGCCTTCGGCCGCAGCTCCAACGCCGCCATCGTCCAAGCGCCGCGCGTTCTGCCCCGCGTCATCCGCTTGCCGGAAGAACTGGCCGGCTGCGCCTACGGTTTTGTTTTTCTCTCTTCCATCCTGCATGAGTTTGTCGGTGAGCTATTTACCGGCATGACGGTGCTCGGCTGCTATCAGTTCCGCGCCACCCGCAACTCCGACCTGTTCGTTGATGAAGAGGAAGTCACCAACCTGCGCACCAAATTGCAGGGCGAGCTGCCGCAGCGTAATTTCGGCAACGCCGTCCGCCTTGAAGTCGCCGACAACTGCTCACCGGCGATGACCGAGTTTTTGCTCGCTCAATTCGACCTCAAAACCGCCGACCTCTACCGCGTTCAAGGCCCGGTCAATCTGGTCCGCCTGATGCAGACGCCGGACTCAGTCGACCGGCCGGATCTAAAGTTTGCCCCTTTCACCCCTGGCGTCCCGAGGGCCGTCGGCAAGGGTGCCAATATTTTCGACAGCATCCGCAAAAACGACATTCTGCTCCACCACCCTTACCAGTCTTTCGCACCCGTCATTGAAATGCTCAACCAGGCGGTTAAAGACCCGCAAGTGGTCGCCATCAAAATGACCGTCTACCGCACCGGCACCGACTCGGTGCTGATGAAGTCGCTCATCCGGGCGGCCCAAAACGGCAAGGAAATCACGGTCGTCCTCGAACTGATGGCACGCTTCGACGAAGAGGCCAACATCAATTGGGCGACCCGCCTGGAACAGGTGGGC
>CAZLPR010000274.1:0-3268 GCA_964561415.1 uncultured Dechloromonas sp.
GCGGGTTTTGATCACGGCCGGGCCGACTTTTGAGGCGATTGATCCGGTGCGCGGCATCACCAATCTGTCCTCCGGGCGAATGGGTTACGCCGTGGCCCGGGCGGCGCAGCAGGCCGGGGCGAGCGTGACGCTGGTTTCCGGCCCGGTTTGTTTTTCGGCCCCGCAGGGCGTTGACCGTATCAATGTGCGTAGTGCGCTTGAAATGCACGCGGCGGTGATGGCGCGGGCGGCCTCCGTCGATATCTTTATCGGCGTCGCGGCGGTGGCCGATTACCGCGTGGCTAATCCTGCCGGGCACAAGTTGAAGAAGGATGGCGGCGCTATGCCGCCGATTGAGTTGATTGAAAACCCGGATATTCTGGCCGAAGTGGCGGCGCTCAATCAGGCGCCATTCTGTGTCGGTTTCGCTGCCGAGACACAAAATCTCGACGCCTACGCGCAGGCCAAGCGGCGCAAAAAGAACATTCCGCTCATTGCCGGTAACCTGATTCAAGATGGTTTCGGCGGTGATGATAACCGGCTGGTGCTGTTCGATGATGACGGGGCGCATCCCCTGAATCAGGCGCCGAAATCGGTGCTGGCGCGCCAATTGGTCCACCATATTGCAACTTTGACAGGAAAAAAACATGTTTAGGCGTATCGAAGCCCGCGTCGTCAATCCGCTCCTCGGGCGCAGCATTCCGGCCCCCTCCTATGCCACCGACGGTTCTGCCGCGATGGATCTGCGGGCCTGCCTCGACGGCATCGTGACGATTCCTCCGGGCGGTCGTTTGCTCATTGAAACCGGGATCGCCATCAACATGATGGACCCGGGTTTGGTGGCCATCGTCGCCGCTCGCTCAGGCATGTCGCTCAAGCATGGCGTACGTGTGGCCCAGGGCATCGGGGTGATTGACTCGGATTACCATGGTGAAATTTGTGTCATTCTCGCCAATGACAGCGACAAGCCCTACCACGTCGAGCCGGGTGACCGGATTGCCCAATTGATGTTCCAGCCCGTTGTTCAGGTTACATTAAATTTTGTCGATGAGTTTTCTACGGAAACGGAGCGCGGGGCTGGCGGTTTCGGTAGCACCGGTAAGGCCTGAGCCTTGCCTCGGCTGCGACGGGAAAAGTCTCGAACGCGTTATGGGCAGTGATCGTCAGGGTGAATGGAAAAAGGCCGCAATGCGGCCTTTTTCTTGTGAGAAAACAAGCTCAGGTCAGCATGTCGGCCCAGATGTTTTTCGCCCAGCCCAGCGCCACCGTGCCTTCGATTTCACTGCGCGCCACTGAAACTCCGCCAGCGCCTTTGACCGGTTGCACGGCCTTGGTGGCATTGTCGTATTGGTGCACCGAGGCGACGTGGAAGGCATTTTTCGCATCGACAAAGCTATAGCAGGTGTTCATCACGACCGGCGTCGGGTTCGGTTCCTGGCCGGCGAGCAGGTTGAGAATGGCCGCTGCCGCCAGTTTGCCGTGCTGGTTCGCCATATGGCCGGATTTTGGCATGGTCGGTGCCGGGAAAATGGCATCGCCGAGGACGTGAACGTTAGGCGTGCTGGTCGACTCCATCGACAACCAATTGATGTCTACCCAGCGCTTGTTGATGAGCTTGAGTCCGGATTGGCTGGCGATGCTGCCGGCGCGATGCGGCGGAATGACGTTCAGGACATCGGCCTTGAATTGGTCGAATTCGAGGATTGCGGTGTGGCTGCCAACGTCGACATCCTTCACTTCGCTGTTGTTCCGGTACTCGATCATGCCCTTGTAGAGATCGCTCCAGGCTTGGATAAACAGGCCTTTTTTCGAGGTGATATCTTCGTTGGCATCGAGAATGACGACTTTGGATTTCGGCTTGTATTGCTTGAAATAAGCCGCCACCAGACTGGCCCGTTCGTAAGGCCCGGGCGGGCAGCGATACGGCGCTTTCGGGATGGCGATGGCGTAAGTGCCGCCATCCTGCATGCTTTCCAGCTGCTTCCGGAGGGCGACGGTTTGCGCCCCGGCTTTCCAGGCGTGGAGGATTTTTGCTTGGGCGGCGGCATTGTTGAGGCCGGGAATCTGTTCGTACAGGAAGTCGACACCGGGCGAAAGGACCACGCGGTCGTAGGCGATGCTGCCGCCGCTGGCGAGCGAAATTGAGCGTTTTTCAGCGTCGACCGCAAGTACGCTATCCTGAATGACGCGGACGCCCCAATGCTTCTTCAGCCCGTCGTAGCTCACCGTGATGTCTTCCAGGGTCTTGAAACCGCCAATCACCAGGTTGGAAATCGGGCAGGAGATAAAGCTCGGGTTGCGTTCGATCAGCGTAACCTGAACGCCGCCTTGGCTCCACAGCCGCAGGTATTTCGCCACCGTTGCGCCGCCGAAGCCGCCGCCAACCACAACGACATCATTGCCCACATTCACTTTCTTTCCCTGCGCAGCCGTAAAGGGAGGCCAGCGCGCTCGCCGCAGCGCCGGCTTTCAGAAACTCGCGTCTTTTTATCCGCATCATTTTTTCTCCCCTGATGGCTGCGCCGCGAAGTAAGTGGCGATCAAGTCAATCTGTGCGTCGCTATAACCTTTGGCGATCTGATGCATGATGCTGGCCGCTTTGACTCCGCTTCGGTAATCCGCCAGTTTTTCCAGCGTTTTCGACTTTTCCCTACCGGCCAACGGCTCCAGGCCGCCATGCGGCACCGCCTGGCCATTGGTGCCATGGCAATTGGCGCAAGTCGCGGCGAGATTGCGGCCCAGATTCGGGTCGGCGGCATGGCCGGCGCTGCTGGTGGCGAGCAGGCACAGGGCGGCGAGGGGCATTAGCCGTTTCATCAAGACGTTTCCTTCGAATGATCGTGGGCCTCAAGCCTGACGAAAAAGAAACTGATTGGCAAGCTGCCTCAGCCGCCAGCATCTGCCGCGCCTGGCGCTGATGCGTCGATTATTTGACACTGTCGATGTTGGCACCTGCTTTCGGTGGCGGATTTTCAATCCTGCGGTCAACCGCGATTTTTGGCCAATTTTGGCCGATTTCCTGGCAAAAACCGGCCAGCTCGCGGAGCACGCCACGCACGGCGCGATTGGCCGCGTGCACGCCGCCGTAGGGCGTTGCGCTGTCGGCAACGACGGTCTGTTCAAATTCGCGTGAGGCAATGACCTGGCGGCTTGCGTTGGCGACGAGATAGGCGCGCAGCGTGAAGCGAGCCTGACCCGGCTGGCGGCTGACTTCGTGTTGTAAACGGATGATTTCAACGTGCAGAGTGAGATCGCCGTTGGCGCCGCTCGGTGACACGATGACGGCGCC
>CAZLPR010000275.1:0-3252 GCA_964561415.1 uncultured Dechloromonas sp.
CGGCGGGCGCGGCCTGTTCGGCGTCGAGCTGTTCATCAAGGGCGATCAGGTCTGGTTTTCCGAAGTCAGCCCACGGCCGCACGACACCGGCCTGGTCACGCTCTGCTCGCAACGCTTCTCGGAATTCGAACTGCACGCCCGCGCCATTCTCGGCCTGCCGGTCGACACCGCCCTGCGCGAACCGGGTGCCTCAGCGGTGATTTACGGCGGCATGGCAGAAAAAGGCATTGCCTTTGAAGGCATCGAACAAGCCCTCGCCGTGCCGCGCAGCGATTTGCGCCTGTTCGGCAAACCGGAGTCGTTCAAGAAGCGCCGGATGGGCGTTGCCGTGGCCAATGGCGACGACATCGCGCAGGCGAGGCAGCGGGCCAAACTGGCTGCCAGCCGGGTCAAACCGGTCGCCTCCTGAGGCGTTTCGAGCGCCGCATCGATATTTTTCGCGAATGCTGCGGTCGACCGGGTTTTTTGCCTAAAAACCCGATTGCGGCACCGCCCGTTCTATCGCCCGGGAAAGCCTTGCCTCTCGGGCAACAATGACAATCAAGTCCTCAAGGCGCGAATCAAGCGGCCTGGGTCAGTGCCTTGGTGAGTAGTTCAGCGACCAGCGCGTTGATCCCGCCCTCATGGGCCAGGCCTTGCGCCTGAACCTGCTTGACCAGTTCGGCCGGCAATTTGCAGGCAAAGGGAATCAGCCCGGCGGCTTGATCCAGCTTGCGCTGCTCGCGCTTGTCGACACCGCCTCCCGCACCGGCGCCGAAACGATCCGGAATGCCGCCGGCGCCGATCTTGCCGTTGATTTTGCTGCCGCGGTTCTTTTCAAGATCGGTTTTGGTCATGCTCATGGGGGTTTTCCTTGGGTTCAATGCATTGGCGAAATCGCCTGCGGCCCGGATTATCGCCGAAAGCGCTGGCCACCCGCGGGAAATCAGCCGGCCTCGGCACGGCCAGCCAGCGCCAGCTCGGCTAATGACGGAAAACCGCGCAGGCGTGCTCGGTACGCGCTTCGATTTTTGCAAACATGAAATTCATATCGGCACTCCAGTCCAACCCAAGCGCGGCGCAGGCAGACGTTGACAAATAAGTCACCTGATTATCCTGGCGCAGCGTCAGATCAAGCGCGTTGGAGAGCACCTCGGCGACGTGCACGACGGCGACCAGCTTTTCACTCAAGCCGTCCTTCGGCTGATGATGAAAATTGATCGCCGCCACGACGGCGGCCGGCAAGCCCCAGTGTTCGGCAATCACCGCCCCAATCCAGCAGTGATCGACGCCGAAATAGGCCCGTTCAGCCTTGATGATATTGATCTCGCCGGCGGCAACCAGACGATGCACGAGCTCGAACTCCTGCGGGTAAAAACGCACCATCCAGAGTTGCCCGATATCGTGCAGCAGCCCGGCAATCAGCGCGTAATCAGTCGGCAGGTGGCTATATCTGGCGAGCTCCTGCGCGGCCACACCCACCGCCGCGCTGTGCTCCCAAAAATAGGAAGACATCTGGCTATCGCGGGCAAATTCAGCAACGCCGACATTGAGCACAATTTCACGCACCTTGGCCAGACCGATCATTGAAGTGGCCCCGGCCAAACCGTGCGCCGCCGCCCCCGGACGCAGGGAAACAGCAGCCGAACTGGCCAGTGCAATGACGCGCCCGGCAATCACCGGATCTTGCTGCAACAACTGAGCCAGGCTGCCAATACTGGCATTTTCGTCATCGAGACTATCGAGTACGCCACGAATAACGCGCGGAAAAGCCGGCAGCAAAGCGGTTCGCTCAATCACCTCGGCTTGCGTCAGGGCGATGGGCATCAGCTTTTCTTCCAGCGGAGTACGGCACCGTAAAGGCCAGCCAGTGCGGGCTGCTGCAAATCGGCCAAATGAAAAATTTCCTGCAGGCGTTTTTCGCTCGCCGCCCATGCCAATTCACGCGCCTCGTCAGAGCGGCTGTCGGCCACCTCAACACAGGCGTATTCAGCGTGCCGTACCGCCATCTGGCTCAGGTTGGACTCAGTCAATTCGTGGCCGGCAGGCAACAAAAAACTGGTCACGCCCTGCTCCGGCACCCTTAAAGCCGCACCCAGAAGCATGCCGGGCTCAAGACTGGAAAAAGGCAAACAACGCAGACGAGTCGCCATCTGAAATTCCACAATATTTAATATCGACAATATTAACAATAATGGAAAGACTTTGTAATTAGGCACAATGGCATTTTTTCACTGGCACTTCGATAGTCCCCAGATCAAAATCCTCCTCGTCGTCAAGGCATAAGGGTGGACGCCCGCGCCTCCTGGGCGGTCGTAGATTTAGCGGCGGGTTCCCTTTTCAGGCGGTTGCCCCTAAAGCCGGGGCAACAAGAAGACGTCAAACCCCGGCGATGCGGCTGGGCGGAAAGCGGGCGGCGAAGCGGCTGCCGGGGCCGGGCGTACTTTTTATATCGAGTTGCGCCTGATGGCGGCTCAGCGAGTGCTTGACGATGGCCAGGCCAAGCCCGGTGCCGCCGGCATCGCGCGAACGGCCGCGGTCTACGCGGTAAAACCGTTCGGTTAGGCGCGGAATGTGTTTCGGATCAATGCCGATGCCAGTGTCCTGCACGGCAAACTCGCCGCCTTGCGCGTCGGTATGCCAGCTCAGGCGAACGCTGCCGCCGCTTGGCGTGTAGCGCACGGCGTTGGCGACGAGGTTGCCAAAGGCGCTGACCAGTTCCGGCTCGGAGCCGCGCAAGTCGCCCCGGCCATCGCTTTCGACGACGATGGCGTGACGCCCGGCGGAAAGCCCTTCGGCATCACGGCGCAGCTTGTCGATCAGGCTGGCCATATCGACGATGTCATTTTCCGGCGGCGGCGCCGACTCGATGGAAGAGAGGGTCAGCAGATCCTGCACGATATTCTCCATGCGCTTCGACTGCTCGGACATCATCGCCAGATAACGCTGCCGTTCGTCGCGGTCGACCTCGATTTCCTGCAAAGTTTCGAGAAAGCCGGCAAGCACGGTCAGCGGCGTGCGCAATTCATGCGAGACATTGGCAACGAAATCGCGGCGCATGCGGTCAAGGCGGTCCGTCTGCGTCACATCCTTGATCTGCATCAGCCGCCGGTTGCCGGCATAGCGAATCAGATGAATCGACAATACCCGATCGCTGCTGCGGCCAACGCCGCGGTCGGAGCGCAGCGTCAGCGGTCGGCTGAAATCGGCGTCCTGCAGATAGCTGACAAATTCCGGCTGGCGGACCAGGTTGAGAATCGGCTGACCACGGTC
>CAZLPR010000276.1:0-689 GCA_964561415.1 uncultured Dechloromonas sp.
CGCGTCGTTGCTTCGCGCAGGCCATCCCGCCCAGACGCACCAACAGATGCGTCCAACTGAGAAATCAAGGTTTAACCGAACAGATGCCCACCGTGACTACCGGCCGCCATGAAGAAAAGCAGTGGAATGGACAGCATGGTGTTGGTGCGTGACGAGAGGTGAGTAATGCGCGAGCAGCGCAGGCGCTCCTCAATGCTGGCCGGTTTGAGGCCGAGCACTTTCTGCTGGTGCGGCCAGAGGACCAGCCAGAGGTTGGCCAGCATCAAGGTGCCGATCCAGACACCGAGGCCAAGCGGCGCCAACGTTCCGTTCAAGGTCAGCGCCGCTTCGAGCCAGCCGCGCTGCCAAAGCATCAACAAACCGGCCACCCAGGTCACCACTGCCGCCCAGCGAAAAGTGCCGTGTTCGCGGTTCATCACGGCTTTAAGGCGCGGACTCTCCGGGTCACGCAGATCGGCTGCCGCCATCGGCAGCCAGTTGGGACGTTGAACCACACTGGCGTAATTGTGGCCGACCCAGATCAGGCCGGCCATGAAATGCACCCAGCGGGCGAGCAAGTCGATCATTGCGCCATCCATCGTTTAACTCATCCACAGACGCAGCAAGGCGCTTAATACCAGCGTCAGCAACAGGCCAAGCAATACGATGATACAGACAATAAAAAAAATTGTCCTTTGTAGAAATTGTTT
>CAZLPR010000276.1:699-3244 GCA_964561415.1 uncultured Dechloromonas sp.
CGGAATCATAGGGGTGACGCATCGCTTCAGAGCGCCATGAAGTCGGTCGATACGGCGAGTGTCGAGCGCTTGATCAGCGGTTTGACAAAGCGCATCGGCTGGTCACGTACCGCCACCGCGGCCTGCACAACGGCATGGTGCGGCGAACGGCTGCAAGCCGGATCGGTATTGCTCGGATCGCCAGTGAGGAGAAAAGCCTGACAGCGGCAACCGCCGAAATCCTTTTCCTTTTCCGAACAGGAGCTGCACGGCTCGGGCAACCAGTCGAGGCCGCGATATTTGCGGAATAGCGGCGACTCATGCCAGATCCAGTCCAGGGACTTGTCGCGCACCGACTCAAACTCAAGCCCGGGAATGACCCGCGCTTCCTGGCAGGGCATCGCCACGCCATCCGGCGCCACCGTCAGGTGGATCGCTCCCCAGCCATTCATGCAGGCTTTCGGCCGGCCTTCGTAGTAATCGGGGATGACGAAATAAATCGTCATCGTGTTGCCCAGTTTTTCCCGCCAGCGATTGACCGTCGCCTCGGCGGCACGAACCTGCGCCAGCGTCGGCATCAACTCGTCGCGATTCAGCAAGGCCCAGTTGTAATACTGGATATTGGCGAATTCGATGTACTCAATACCCAGGTCAACCGCCCAGGCAATCATCGCATCGACTTCCTCAATGTTCTGCTTGAAAACCGGCACGTTGAGCACCATCGGAAAGTTATGCTTCTTGATCAGTTGCGCCGCCTCCATTTTCAGCGCATGCGCACGAGCGCTGACCAGCGCATCGGTCAGCGCAAGCTTCGAGGCCTGCACCGAAAGCTGGACATGCTTCAGCCCTGCCGCCTTGAGCGCCAACAGACGCGACTCGGTCAAACCGATTCCGGAAGTAATCAGGTTGGTATAAAACCCAATTTTGTCGGCATACTCGACCAGTTCTTCAAGATCGTCACGCAGAAGCGGCTCACCCCCGGTAAAACCAAGCTGCAAAGCGCCGAGGCTACGCGCATCGTCAAGCACCTGCTTCCACTCCGCAGTACTCAACTCCCTGTTTTCATAATCGTCGAAATCGAGTGGGTTGTTACACCACGAACATTTCAGCGGACAGCGGTAAGTCAGTTCAAGCGACACCCAGAGCGGCTTGCCCTGCCCGTCCAGGCTCAGACCACGATCTTCTTTTGGCATGCACGTCTCCAGGCGGCAATGTAATGACCCATTGTTGCGCCGAACCCACCGCCAACGCGCCGGGAAAATCCGGAATCCAGGCTAGTGATTTTCTCGAGACGAGCCGCGATCCGCACAAAATCAGCTGAATTTTTGCCGCAAAACAGCGTTGACCGCAGCCATTCTTTTTAAAAATGATGGGAAACAGATGGATTGCGGGTCTGGTAGCCAATAACCCAGGGTAGCAGTTGGATATAGAGGGAGGGGTCTTCCCAAACCAGGCTTATCCTGATTTGTCCTTCACTTGTCCTTTTTGTCCGTCAAACCCCCAGGCAGAAAAGCCAACCTGCTGTTTGAAAGACTTTCAGAAAAACCCAATAATTTGATATTTAGATGTTTTCTGGCGGGTCCGGTGAGATTCGAACTCACGATGGATTTCTCCACGCCGGTTTTCAAGACCGGTGCATTCAACCGCTCTGCCACAGACCCGCATTACTACCTGCATCAAACTTCAAGACCAACACTAACTGCGGTGCCAACCCTGCTTTTGAAGGCGCGCATGATAGCATAAAGTGACGAAGCGTTAATCAACGCCACGCCGATTGAAACTTTTAGCCGGCTTCGTTAGTCTTATTGCCAGTAATTATCAGCCAAAGGAAAGCTTAACCATGAATAGCAATTTCGAAATTGCCAGCGGCGGCACTGCCGGTCTGTCCCTTCAGCAAAACCGTGTGCTGCGCAACACCTACATGCTTCTTGCCCTTTCGATGATACCGACCGTAATCGGCGCAATGGTCGGCATTCAGATGCAATTCAGCTTTATGGCCGGTAGCCCGATGATTGGCTTCCTGCTCTTTTTGGGGATTGCCTGGGGTTTCATGTATGGCATTGAAAAGAACAAGGACAGCGGCCTCGGCGTGGCTTTGTTGCTCGGCTTCACTTTCTTCATGGGCTTGATGCTGTCGCGCATTCTTCAGGTGGCACTGGGCTTTTCCAATGGCGGCGGCATGATCGCCATGGCGGCAGGCGGCACCGGGGCGGTGTTTTTCACGATGGCCACCATCGCTACGGTCAGCAAACGTGACTTCAGCGGCATGGGCAAGTTTCTGTTCATCGGAATGATCGTGATTTTGCTCGCGGCGTTGGCCAATATTTTCTTTCAGATTCCTGCGCTATCGCTGGCGATTTCCGCTGCTGCCGTCATGGTTTTCTCGGCCTACATCCTTTATGACATCAGCCGCATCGTGCAGGGTGGCGAAACAAACTACGTCAGCGCCACGCTGTCCGTCTACTTGAGCATTTACAATGTTTTTGTCAGTCTGCTCCAGTTGATTATGGCGCTCACTGGCGAGCGGGATTAATTGCCTGATCCCGAAATGAGAAAGGCGGCCAAG
>CAZLPR010000277.1:0-3235 GCA_964561415.1 uncultured Dechloromonas sp.
AATCACAAGCCCTAAATTGAAACGGCTCACAGCGCCCGCGCCGGTTGCGAGAATCAAGGGAATCACCCCTAACACCATCGCAGCTGTGGTCATCAAAATCGGCCGCAAACGCAAGGTTGCGGCTTCAATCACCGCCGCCTTTAATTCGACGCCTTTCTCCTGCAATTGATTGGCGAATTCAACAATCAGGATACCGTGTTTGGTGATCAGGCCGACCAGCGTCACCAGCCCGATCTGGCTATAAACATTCAGGGTGCCCCCGGCCAGCCAAAGCGCGAGCAGCGCGCCGGCCATCGATAGCGGCACGGTGAGCATGATGATCAGCGGGTCGCGGTAGCTCTCGAATTGCGCCGCCAGGACGAGATAAATAAAAGCCAGCGCCAGGCCAAAGGTCAGCGCCAGCGAAGAGGAAGACTGGCGGAATTCGCGCGACTGACCGTTGTAATCAACCGCATAACCGGCGCCGAGCAATTGGCCGGCAACGCCCTCCATATAACTGAGCGCCTCGCCCAAGGTGTAGTTGGGCGCCAGATTGGCCGTAATGCTGACGGCGCGGCGCTGGCCGAAGTGGTTGAGCTCACGCGGCGCGATACTTTCCGAAACGCTGACCAGGTTATCAAGCGAAATCATGCTGCCATCGCGGCCACGGGTATAAATGCCCCGGATGTCGTCAGGATTGCTGCGGTCGACATCCGCCACCTGAACGATGACATCGTATTGCTCGCCAGCGCGCTTGAAGCGGGTGACTTGCCGACCGCCGAGCAGCGTCTCCAGCGTCCGGCCGATGGTTTCCACCGGCACCCCCATATCGGCGGCACGTTCGCGCCGAACGACGACCGACAGTTCCGGCTTGTTCAGTTTGAGATCGGTATCGACATTGGTCAGGCCCGGGTTTTTCGCCAATTCAGCGAGAAACTGGCCGGTCACTTTTTGCAATTCCTCATACGAAGCCGAGGTCACGATGATGAAATTAACCGGCCGTTCACGCGGGCTTTGGCCGAGCGATGCAGGGGTCAAGGGGAAAGCCAGCACGCCGGGAATATCTCTGAATTTCGGCAGCAACTCCCTGGCGATGTCGGCAGAACTACGCTGACGCTGACTCCAGTCGTTCAGGCCGACGAAGGAAATACCCTGGCTGACGGTGGGATTACCGGCCACCACAAAGTAGCGCTCAACATCTTTCGTCTCGCTGTAAATCTGCTCAAGCTGGCGGGCATATTTTTCCGTGTAATCCAGCGTCGCCCCATCCGGCCCGGAAAAAACGCCGATGACAATACCGCGGTCTTCAACCGGCGCCAGTTCGGATTTCAGCACCTTGAGCAAAACAACGCAGGAAATTGCCACCAGCACAAAGCCCAGCAAGACGATCCAGCGCCGGTTGAGCGATGCGGTCAACACTCTTTTATAGCCGGAATTCAACCCATTGAGAAAGCCTTCAATGATCATGAAAGCCTTGCCATGTTTGTCTTCGTGCTTGAGCAAGGCCGAACACATCATCGGCGACAAGGTCAGCGCGACAAAGCCGGAAACCAGCACCGCGCCGGCCAACGTCAATGCAAATTCGACAAACAGCTTGCCGGTTCGCCCCGTCATGAAGGCCACCGGCGCATACACGGCGGCGAGCGTGAGGGTCATTGCCACCACCGCAAAGCCGATTTCCCGCGAACCTTGCCGTTTTCAATGTGACGGTAGATGTTTTCGAGGACCACGATCGCATCATCGACGACCAGACCGATGGCCAGCACCAGCGCCAGCAGGGTCAGCGTATTGATCGTAAAACCGAGCGCCAACATGATGCCGAAGGCGCCGACCAGCGAAACCGGAATGGTCACGAGCGGGATCAGCGTTGCCCGGATATTGCGCAGAAAGAAAAAAATGATCGCCAGCACCAACAGAATGGCTTCGGCAATCGTTTTGAAAACCGACTTGATCGAGCGGTCGATAAATACCGACGAGTCGTAGGAAACATCGGCCCGCATGCCTTCTGGCAGGTTGGCGACCAAACCCGGCAGCTCCTTGCGCAGCGCCTGCGACAACTCAAGCGGGTTCGCCGTCGCCTGTTTGATCACGCCCAACGCCACCGCCGAGCGGCCCTTGAAACGCACGGAAGTGCGCTCCGACGCCGGGCCGATCTCGACGCGACCCAAGTCGTTAATTCTGACCGGATAGCCATTCACCGTCCGAACGATGACGGCGCCGAATTCAGCCGGTATTTTCAAGTCGGTATTCGCCACCACCGAAAACTCGCGTTCGCGGCTTTCAATCCGGCCAGCCGGGACTTCGACGTTTTGCTGGCGCAGGGCATCCTCAACATCGCCAGGGGTTAGCTGATAAGCGGCAAGGCGTTGGCGATCAAGCCAGATGCGCATCGCAAACTTGCGGTCGCCAAAAATCCGCACATCGGCCGCCCCGGGCAACGTTTGTAATTTTGGTTTGACGATGCGGCTGGCAACATCGGTGACTTCCAGCGCCGAATGTTTATCCGAAGAAAAAGCCACCCAGACAATCGGATTGGCATCGGATTCAATTTTGGCAATCACCGGCTCATCAACCTCGCTCGGCAACCTGTTGCGCACACGGGAAACCCGGTCGCGCACATCGGCGGCGGCTGAATCAGGCGGCCGTTCGAGCTTGAAGCGGACGGAAATCTGACTATCCTCGGCTCGCGAAATCGAGGTAATCACCTCAACCCCTTCAATACCGGCCAGCGAATCCTCCAGCGGCTTGGTCACCTGCGACTCGATGATATCGGCCGATGCGCCCCGATAAGTGGTTTTCACCGTCACCACCGGCTCATCGATTTTCGGATACTCGCGAACTGCCAACCGACCGTAAGAGACGATCCCGAGCAGGATGATGACCAGTGACAAGACGGTGGCAAAAACCGGCCGCTTGATACAGATTTCGGAAATTTTCATTGCGCCGCTGCCGCTGCTGCCGGTTGCCTCGCCGACGCTGCGCCTGCCGCGCCTTGGCCAATCGGGCGAATCGCACTGCCATCGTGCAATTTCATTTGACCGGCGGTGACCACGATATCCCCCTCGCTCAGCCCTGCCTCAATCTCGACCTGAGCCGCCCGCCGCACGCCCAAGCTGACGTTGACCCGCACGGCCTTGCCGTCCGTCACTTTGAACACAGTGGGCTGCGTGCCAGGCATAATCGCTTGCTCCGGCAGCATCAAAACCCGCTGGCGCTGGCCGAAAAGCAGGCGGACGCGAACAAACAAACCGGGGGG
>CAZLPR010000278.1:0-3233 GCA_964561415.1 uncultured Dechloromonas sp.
GGCTGCCCAGCAGGCCAGAGCGCGCGTCGGCGTCGTGCCGCAATTCGACAATCTCGATCCGGATTTCACGCCGAGCGAAAATCTGCTCGTCTTTGCGCGCTACTTCGGCATTCCCGATGTTGAAATCAAGGCCCGGATTCCGCAACTGCTTGCATTCGCCAGTCTCGGCAGCAAGGCCGAAGCGCGCATCTCGACCCTTTCCGGCGGCATGAAACGTCGCCTGACGCTGGCCCGGGCGCTGGTCAATAATCCCGACATCATCTTTCTCGACGAGCCAACGACCGGCCTCGACCCGCAAGCCCGGCATCTGATCTGGGATCGCCTGAAGCAACTGAAGTCCGCCGGTAAAACGCTGATCCTGACGACGCATTTCATGGATGAAGCCGAGCGCTTGTGCGACAAGCTGATCGTCATCGACCACGGCCGCAAAATTACCGAAGGCAGTCCGCGCCAGTTGATCGCCGAGCATATCGAAGCGCAGGTGATTGAGGTTTTCGATGAAGCCGGCGGCGATCTGGCCGCCTTCGTCGCAAGCCAGCGCGGCCTGGCCGAGCGTGTTGAAACCAGCGGCGAAACCGCCTTTTTCTATTGCCGCGACCCGCAGCCGCTTTTGGCCCGGCTGGCCGAAGCGCGCGGCCTGCGCTACGTACACCGGGCCTCGAATCTGGAAGACGTTTTCATCAAACTGACCGGCCGGGAATTGCGCGACTAGGCGCTGGCGCTTTTTGTGCCGTCAGCGTCAAAACCAGTGCTCTCCTGCGGTCAACGGGAAAAAACGGCACAAAATGACAAGGCTGCCAGCGCCGGAAGGCGCCGTTGCTATCCGGAAACGCTGACGTGCCGCCCCTGGCGCTGGGTGAGCGCCGGCTCATGGCGCGCAAGCGGCTTGTCGCGTCCTTTCAGGCAGCCTTCGAGACAGGCCGGATTGGCCCGGGCGCCGCTGCTCAGATAATCAGCCAGCAAGCTTGGCCGCACGTTTTCCGCCGCCAGGCCCAGCACTTCGGTTTGATAAGCGAACAGCGCATCGACCAGCATCTCCGGCGTCAGGCCGCTGGTTTTGCCGGTGCTTTGCCAGAGCCAGTCGCTCAGGGCGAGAAAGGCGGCAAAGGCGGACGGCCCGGTCAGCAGCAAAGGCAAGGTCTGCTTGAAACGGCCGGAGTTGGCGAGCAGATCCCAGTAACGCGCCAGGCGCGTGAAACTTTGCACGCCGGCGGCATCCACTGCCGCGGTTTGCTGCACGGTATAAGGCGGTTGCGCGTCATAAAGCATGCCGAATTGGGCGCTGTGCTGGGCAAGCGGCGTGCCGCGCAGGCGCTTCAGTACGCCGAGCTGAATTTCGTGCGGCTGCAGCGCGTAGAGGCGGTCAAAACCCGCGGCAAAACTGCTTAGTGTTTCGCCGGGCAGGCCGAAAATCAGGTCGGTATGCAGATGCGCCTGACTGTGCTTGACCAGCCATTCGACATTGGCGCAGGTCTTCTCGTTATCCTGCCGGCGCGAAATCCGTTGCTGCACCTCGGGGTTGAAGCTTTGAATGCCCACTTCAAACTGCAGCACGCCGGGCGGAAAGCGGGCAATCATTTCCTTCAGGCGGTCGGGCAGATGGTCGGGAATGACCTCGAAATGGAGAAACAAATCCGCCGTCAGTCGATCAAGAAAAAATTGCAGGATGCGCAGCGAGCTGTCGATTTTCAGATTGAAAGTGCGGTCGACAAACTTGAAATTGCGCGCCCCGCGCTGATAAAGCTGATCGAGTGCGGCGAGGAAGGGGTCAAGTGCGAAAGCCCAGGCCGATTTGTCCAGCGCACTCAGGCAAAACTCGCATTTAAACGGGCAGCCGCGCGAGGCTTCGACGTACAAAAGGCGGTGCGCCAGATCGTTGGCGCTGTATTCGGCGTAAGGCAGCGCAATCTCATCCAGCCCGGCCTGCTCGCCGCTGATCACTTTCATCAGCGGCTGCGGCCCGTAGCGCAAGGCGTGACAGAGTTTCGGCAAGCTTACGTCGCCCCAGCCGGTAATCAGGAAATCAGCCAGGCGGACGATTTCCTGATCGGCATATTCATGGCTGACTTCCGGCCCGCCGAGGATGATTTTCAAGCCGGGGCGAGCCAGTTTGAGCTGGCGGACGACTTCCGTCGTCGCCGTCACATTCCAGATATAAACGCCGAAACCGATGATCTGCGGTGTGCCGTCCGTCGCTTCGCCCAATTCGGCGAGCAGTGTTTCGACGATTTCGCGCACCGGCCGGGCAATGGTGAATTCACGCAGCACCGTGTCGGCGCGCAAGGCTGCGCCGCCGTGGCGCGCCATGTTGGCGAGCAAATAACGCAAGCCTAACGAGGCATGAATATATTTGGCGTTGAGCGTACTCAGGATAATGGTGGGCTGCATGGCGCCATTTTGCCATCCCCGCGGCGCGCGCTGAAAATTGGCAATTGCCAATCCCTTGCCGGCTGTGTCAAATGGCGAGCTCAAATTTACCCCGCGAGACTGAACTTGGAAAAATCACCCGCCTGGATGAGCCGCCCGGCCTGGGGCGCTGCTGGTGGCCCTTGGTTTTTCGATGAAAGCCATTTGCGATTTTTGGGCTGTTTTTGCCGTTGACCGCAAGGCTGATGGTCAGATGCGCCATGCTGCGATAATGCCGCCAAATCCGAAATTTCCTGAATTGTTACCGCTTGAGCGCGGTTAACCCGGCCTTGTTACAAAAGTAATACCATTCGCCCATGCCCACAGTCTCCCAACTTATGACGCACCACGCGGATCGCGTCACTTCATCGGCCACTATTGCCGAAGCCGCGTCATTGATGATGGGGGCGCGCCTCTCGTCGGTGATTGTCATTGATGGCGAAAAAGTGCTCGGCATTGTCACCGAGCGCGATATTCTGCGGGCGATGCGCGAAGCGCACGACTCGGCGCTGCCCATCACCGCGCTGATGAGCAGCCCGGTATACACCGTCAGCGAAGAGATGGAATTCCGCAGCGCCTACCGCAGCGCCGCGCTACGCGGCATCCGGCATCTCGTCGTGACTGACCGGCAAGGCAAGCCGCTGGGCGTGGTCACCGAAACCGATTTTCAACGCCATCTTGGCTTGGATTTCTTCAGCCAGCTCAATAACGTCGATACCTTGATGGAGCGCGATTTCCCCCGTCTGCCGGCGGATGCGAAGCTGGACAGCGCGTTGGCCGCGATGGAATCGACGCGGCAAAGCTGTGTCGTCGTGGTCGACGGCGAG
>CAZLPR010000279.1:0-3221 GCA_964561415.1 uncultured Dechloromonas sp.
ACACCCTGACCAGCGGCGCAGTTGAAGCCGGGTTATTGAATCCAGATGCGTAGGTGAAAACATCTTTCGAACAAACATCGATACAGCGGCCGCAGTTAGTGCAATTGGCGGCCAGAATCAGCGGGCCGACACCTTTCGCCTCGCCTTTCAAGGCCGGCCTGATGACCTGCGGTTCGGGGCAGACTTCGAAACAATCCATACAGTCGTTGCAGGCAGAGCGTTGGGGCGCTGAAATATGAAGCGGACGCCAGCGCCCGAGCAAACTGTAAAAAGCGCCAACGGGACAGAGTCGACCGCACCAGCCACGCGTCATTACAAACAAATCGAAGAGAAAAATAGCAAGGACTACGGTCCACGCCATTCCGAGGCCAAAAATCAGGCCGCGATGGAGCATCGAAATCGGGTTGATCAACTCCCACAGGACAACGCCGGTAAACGCCGAACCGAACAGCGTCATGGCCAGTATCCAGTAGCGCGTCTGACGCGAAAAATTGCTGCCGCCCTTGATGCCCAAACGACGACGCAGCCAGCCGGCGAGATCGGTGAGCACATTGATCGGGCAGACCCAACTGCAATAAACCCGACCGCCGACCAACAAATAAAAGATGATGGTAATCGCCACGCCAATCAGGCCCAGGGTTTCCGGCCAATGACCGGCGGCCAGCGATTGCAGTGCCACATAGGGGTCAGTCAGCGGCAGGGTATCCAGCGTGTAGCTGTAATTGAGATTGCCTTTGACCACCCAGACCCCGGCCAGCGGACCGAGCAAAAACAGGCCGAGAATTCCAAACTGCGATATACGCCGCAAAATCAGCCACTTATGGGCGCGCAGCCAGCCTTTTTCGGCAACAGCATCAGCCCCGATCCGCTTCTGGTTAGATATCTGGCTCATGGCTTGCCCCCCAATCCCGGCGGAAAGCTGGGAATCGCCCCGGCTTCACTACCGGGACGGCCACGCGCGGTTGCCGTTTGGCCGCTGGCGGGATCGTAGTGCCCTGGCAACACCGTGCCTTCAGGCAAGCGATCCGGCAGATCCTGTATTTTTGATTCATCCATCAGCGAATGCCCGGTTTTTTTCTGTTCATCCCAGCCCACGCGGTAATGCTTGCCCAGTTCGCCCTTGGCCAGCTTGGGCGGCAAAATACGGATGGCGGATTCCTCAAGCACACAGGATTTTTCGCATTTACCGCAGCCGGTGCACTTGTCTGAATGTACGGTAGGCAGAAACAAGGCATGGCGCCCGGTGCGGGTGTTGGGCAGCATTTCGAGGGTGATTGCCTGATCGATAACCGGGCAGATGCGATAACAGACGTCACAACGCAGGCCCAGGAAATTGAGGCAGGTTTCGTGGTCGATCAATACCGCCACGCCCATTTTGGCGTTGTTGATATCCGTCAGTGCATGATCCAGCGCCTGCGTTGGGCAAGCTTTGATGCAGGGGATGTCTTCGCACATCTCGCAAGGGATGTTGCGCGCATTGAAATACGGCGTACCGGTGGCAACGGGCGTTTCCGGCTTGGCCAGTTCCAGCGTGTTGTAGGGGCAGTCGCGGACGCACAGGCCGCAACGGATGCAGGCGCCGAGAAAATCATCTTCCGGGAGCGCGCCCGGTGGGCGCAACGCCAGTGCGGGGAGGGCTTTTGATTGTTTGGCATAGAGCCCGAGGCCAAGCCCGAGCAGGCCGACACCGCAGACCATTTTGGCGGAGTCAAAAATAAACTGGCGGCGCGCTACGCCGTTTTTGGAAGGCTTGCTAGTCATCGCTTTCGTTTCGTCTCAGATAAGCCGCCGGATTAGGCCATTACCCATCCTGATTCGGCATGCCTTGATCAGCGTCGTCCTGACGCCTCGATCAGCCAAAGCAATCTACGCTTATAAGCAATCAGTGGTTTTAGCGCAGATCAAGACTTCAGAAAAACCCTAAGCCAAATAAGGCTTAAGTTGACGAAGGTCAAATACCGGGAAAAATGGCCTTGGCGTTGCGGCTTGTTTGCGTCGCGATTTCAGCCAGGCTCAAACCACGCAGCTCGGCCAGCACTTCGGCAATCTGGCGCAGTTCAGCCGGGGCGTTGCGCCTGCCGGGCAACCAGGCCGGCGGCATATCCGGCGCGTCAGTTTCGAGCACGATCGACTCCAGCGGCAAGCTTGCCGCCAACTGGCGAATGCGTGTTGACCCCGAGTAGGTCATTGCCCCACCGAAACCCAGCTTGAAACCAAGTTTGATGAATGCGTCTGCCTGTTGCCGACTGCCATTGAAGGCGTGGGCAATGCCGCCCACAAGGCGGAATCGGCGCAATTGCTTGAGAATGGCATCGACCGAACGGCGCACATGCAAGAGCACGGGCAGATTGAATTCCCGGGCCAGTTTCAATTGTTCGACGAAGAAATATTCCTGCCGTAGCGGATCGCTGTCGGCAACATAAAAGTCGAGGCCGATTTCACCTACCGCTACCGGATTTTCATTGCTCAGCCAGGTGCGCAATTCAGCCAGATCCGTCGCTTTCGCCTGCATCGCGAAGAGCGGATGAATGCCGTAGGCGGCAACACAGCCGGGATAACGGGCGGCGCTTTTTTTCAGCTGATTAAAGCGGTTGACCGCAACCGCCGGCAGCACCATCCGTTCAACCCCGGCCGCCAGCGCTGCGGCATGCACCGCGTCACGGTCGGGATCAAACTCGGCCGCGTCGAGATGGCAATGGGTGTCAATCAACATCGAAGAAAGGGAAACTCCGGTTCCGGGCGTTTGCCGCTCATCAGATCGGCCAGCGCCGCGGCAGAACCACAGGACATCGTCCAGCCCAGCGTGCCGTGGCCGGTGTTGAGCCAAAGATTCCGGTAGCGGCTGCGGCCGATAATCGGCACATTCGACGGCGTCGCCGGACGCAGGCCACACCAAAACTCCGGTTCGCCATCAATCGCCAGATGAGGAAAGAGCTGCCGGGTACGTTGCATCAGCATCTGACAACGCACCGGGTTGAGTTCGAGATTGTAGCCATTGAATTCGGCCGTACCGGCAACGCGCAGACGATTGCCCAAGCGCGAAAAAACCAGTTTGTATTCGTCGTCGGTCAGGCTCACCGTCGGGGCTGCTGCCGCTGCGGGCAAACGCAAGGTCGCCGAATAGCCCTTGGCCGGATACACCGGCAAACCAATCCCAAGCGGCCTGAGCAACAGCGGTGAGTAGCTCCCCAGGGCGACCACGTAGGCATCGGCGGTCAATA
>CAZLPR010000280.1:0-2069 GCA_964561415.1 uncultured Dechloromonas sp.
TTGTGCCGAAATCCGGTTTGATTTGACTCAGTTGGCTGCTTGAACGGCATCCAGTGCTTTGGTGAAATTCGCTACTGTACGATCTGGATTATGCAATTTATCCAGTCCGAACAAGCCGAGGCGGAAGGTGCGGAAATCGGCCGCTTCGTCACATTGCAACGGTACGCCGGCCGCTGCCTGAAGACCCGCGGCGAGAAATTTTTTGCCGCTGTGGATATCCGGATCGGTGGTGTAACTGACGACCACACCGGGCGCCTGAAAGCCTTCGGCGGCGACACTCGGGAAACCTTTACTGACCAGTAATTGGCGAATCCGGCGGCCAAGTTCGTGCTGTTCGGTGCAGACTTTTTCAAAGCCATAGGCTTCCGTTTCCAGCATCACATCGCGCACGCTGGCCAGCGCATCAGTCGGCATCGTCGCGTGGTAAGCGTGACCACCGTTTTCAAAAGCCTCCATGATCTGCAGCCATTTTTTCAAATCGCAGGAAAAACTGCTGCTCGTCGTCGCATCAATGCGTGCCCGGGCTCGTTCGCCGAGCGCCACTAACGCACAACAGGGCGAACCGCTCCAGCCCTTTTGCGGCGCGCTGATCAGCACATCGACGCCGTTCGCCGCCATATCGACCCAGACCGTGCCCGAGGCAATGCAATCCAGGACAAATAGCCCGTCGACCGCATGTACGGCGGCGCCCACCGCCTTCAGGTAATCATCGGGCAAGATCATGCCGGCGGAGGTTTCAACGTGCGGCGCGAAGACGACATCCGGCTTGTGTTCGTGAATGGCGGCGACGACTTCGGCAATCGGCACCGGTGCAAACGGCGCCTGCGCCCCGCTGCCTATCTGGCGTGCCTTGAGGACGATGCTTTCAGCGGGAATGTGCCCCATGTCGAAAATCTGCGTCCAGCGGAAACTGAACCAGCCATTGCGGATCACCAGCACCTTTTTGTGGGTGGCAAATTGCCGCGCCACCGCTTCCATGCCGAAGGTGCCGCTACCGGGCACGATGGCGGTCGCTTTGGCGTTATAAACTTTTTTCAAAATGCGCGAGATGTCTTTCATCACGCCCTGAAAGCGTTGCGACATATGGTTCAGCGCACGGTCGGTATAGACCACCGAATATTCAAGCAGACCTTGGGGATCGGGTTGGGGCAGCAGGGCTGGCACATTGCTCTCCGTTATGAATTGTTGGGCGCCACGGTGGCGAAAAAGCACAGCATACCGCCAAGGTATCAGGCTGCGCTAGTCGATTAAGCTATTTGGTTAATGGGCTTATTTTCTGTCAATCAATTATAATATTAGCGTTTGATTATGTTTCCTGATGGTGTTTGTCAGGCAACGCCAGAAAAAGCCCACAGGAGTAAGCGCATGTATTCAACGATTGTCGATGACACGCCAGTTATTCAGGTCACTGCCGGAAAACATACGGTGACCTATGCCGTCAATGGCTCACAGATGAATCCGCTGGAAGCCTTCTACGCAGCACTGGCTGCCTGCGCAGCTGTCTATGCGAAAAAATCGTGCAAGGAACTGGGTGTTCCCGCCGAAGGAATTGAAATCGGCTGCAAACCATTTGCCGGTAAATCTGGTCCTTTGTCTCTGGCGAAGTTCAAGACGGAAGTCCGTTTTCCCGAACGTTTTACGGTCGCGCAAAAAGAGCAGATTCTCGACGCGATTGTGCACTGTGCCGTGAAGGAGATTGTGCAGGATGGCCCGGATGTTGAATTCTCAGTGGTCGAGGTTTAAGCTGCTTTGTCGCGCCGTGGCCAATCTTTGCCGTGCTAGAATCTCGGCATTGTGTTGATTAGCTTGGGGAAGTAGCCAAATGGGTGACGTAAATACGAGTTTCGTGTCCGATCATACAAAATGGATGAACGAGCAGTTGCTTAAAAACCCGGAATGGGTTGAGGAGCAAAAAGCCGGTCGTGCCCTGTGGTGGGATAAAAAGCAGGATGTGGACGTTAGTTTGCGCAATGCTGAATCCAAGGTGCCGCAGAAGTCTTATCCTTACGACGTGAATTTCTTTGGTGAATAATTGACGTTGTGGTGCAAGCAAAAAAGCCGGTCGATGA
>CAZLPR010000280.1:2090-3210 GCA_964561415.1 uncultured Dechloromonas sp.
CGCCGGCCAAGGCCGGCGTATTCAGAAAGCAGATTAGTTTGTCAGTGGTTTGACCACCCGCTTGACGGCAGTGTCTTCCGGGTGCGGATGAATGGTGAAGCCCAGACTGGTCATCAGACGGAACATTTTGCTGTTGGTGGAGAGCACGTCGCCAACTACGGCACGGTAACCCTTGATCCGTGCGCAGTCGATGAGCGCCGTCATCAGCTTGCGGCCGACTCCGCTCTTCTGCCAGTTGTCGCCCACCGCCAGTGCAAACTCGACCGACTCGCCATCCGGGTTGCCGACATAACGGGCGACGCCGATCTGCGATTCCTTGCCATCTTCATCGGTAATGACGGCAACCAGCGCCATTTCACGGTCGTAGTCAATCTGGGTGAAGCGAACCAGCATGGTTTGCGTCAACTCGCGCAAGGTATCCATGAAGCGGTAGTAACGGGACTCATCAGACATTGCCTTGACAAAATTCTGCTCAAGTTCCGCATCTTCCGGACGGATCGGGCGAATGATGACGACCCGGCCATTGTTCATCTGCCATTCCTGGATCAGGTGTACCGGGTAGGGATAGATCGCCATGTGGGCGTAGCGGTCACCCGAGGCGTTCGAGGTGTGATCAATGACGATGCGGGCGTCGGCTGCGATGGCGCCATTTTCATCGACGATTAGCGGGTTAAGGTCCATTTCCATGATCCACGGCAGTTCGCAGACCATCTCGGAGATGCACAGCAGGACTTCCTTCAGCGCCTCGCGGTCGGCCGGCGGCATATTGCGGAATTGATCGAGAATCTTCGAGGCGCGCGTTGATTCGATCAGATCCTTGGCCAGGAATTTATTGAGCGGGGGCAGGGCGACGGAACGATCGCTGAAAATTTCAACATCGAGGCCGCCGGCGCCGAAGGTGATGACCGGTCCGAAGATCGGGTCACGGAAGACGCCGATCATTAACTCGCGACCATTTGGACGCGACAGGAAGGGCTCGATCGAGACGCCGTTGATCTTGGCGTCCGGATGACGCTTCTGCACGGTTTCGATGATGTCGTGGTAAGCGTTGCGCACGGCGGGGGCATTTTTGATGTTGAGACGGACGCCGCCGGCATCCGACTTGTGCGGCAGGTCCGGC
>CAZLPR010000281.1:0-2907 GCA_964561415.1 uncultured Dechloromonas sp.
CTACGGCGACCAGCGCCGCCTGGAAATTGCCCGCGCCCTGGCCACCGAGCCGCAACTGCTTTGCCTCGACGAGCCGGCCGCCGGCATGAACGGCACGGAAACGGCCGAACTGCGCGAGCTGATCGACGGCATCCGCCAGGACGGCACGACCATTCTGCTCATTGAACACGACGTCAAGCTGGTCATGGGCCTGTGCGACCGCGTTGCCGTACTCGATTACGGCGCCCTGGTGATTGAGGACATCCCGGCCGTCGTGCAAAAAGATCAACGCGTCATTGAGGCCTATCTCGGTGCTTGAAGTCACCGGACTCCACGTTGCCTACGGCGGCATTCAGGCCGTGCGCAGCATTACCTTCCACGTCAATGCCGGCGAAACCGTCGCCTTGATCGGCGCTAACGGCGCCGGCAAAACAAGCACGCTGAAGGCTATTGCGCGGCTCATCGACAGCGTCGGCGGCGATGTTCACTTCTGCGGCCAGGAAATCAGCCGCCTTGCGCCCCACCGGATCATTCATCACGGCATCGCGCTGGTGCCCGAAGGCCGCGGCGTTTTCCCCCGTCTGACGATTGCCGAAAATCTGGCGATGGGCGCTTTCTGCCGCGCTGACAAAGCAGAAATCGCCGCCGATCTGGAGAAAATCTACGCCTACTTTCCGCGCCTGAAAGAACGCGTCGGGCAGCTGGCCGGCACCCTCTCGGGCGGCGAGCAGCAAATGCTCGCCATCGGCCGCGCCCTGATGAGCCGGCCGAAGCTGCTCTTGCTCGACGAGCCGTCGATGGGCCTGGCGCCGATCATGGTGCAGAAAATTTTCGCAGTGATCCGCAGCGTCGCGGCGCAGGGAATGACCATTCTCCTGGTCGAGCAAAATGCCAAACTGGCGCTCGAAAGCAGCCAGCGCGGCTACGTCATGGAAAGCGGCGAAATCACCCTGAGCGACGAATCGGCGCAACTGCTGCACAGCCCGAAAGTGCGCGCCGCCTACCTGGGCGAGTGAGCGAGTGAATTAGCCGCCGCTTTTTTAACTGGATCAAACTCTTCAACCCATTGGCGGGGCACAATGGGGCCGATCCCTATTCAATGAAACGCCATACGCCATGAAGATTCGCCATTCCACTTTCGCCCTGGCCGCCGCCTTGCTCGCCTGCAGCCTGCACGCCGAGGAAGCCAAGCCGGTCGACACGACACCCAAGCTGGCTTACGGGCTGATGCTCAAACAGGGCGAAAAAATCGTCTTCGCGCCCTGCCGCGACCGCAGCTACGCGATCATGGAAGATGTCTCGAAAGACCAGTCAGTGACCGCGGCGCTCAATCTTGTCGGGCTGGCGGCCGGCAAAAAGCTTTATGTCGAACTCCTCGGCATTGTTGAAAACGGCCTGCTTAAAGTCTCCACCTTCAACATGGCACAGACCGAAGGCCGCTGCCAACTCCCCGGCACCAAGGAAGAAGCCTGGCGCGCCTCGGGCAATGAACCGGGCTGGCTGCTGGCGGCCGGCGGCGAACGGGTGACGTTCAAACTCCCCGGCCAAGCAACGATAAATTTCCCCTACACGCCCTTCAAGCGCGAAGGGAAACTCGCATTATTTACTGCCGCGAGCGCATCCGGAAAACTGGCGGTCCGCCTCGAAAACACCCTGTGCCGCGACAGCATGGCTAACGCCGTCTTCAACTGGACGGCCAACGTCACGGTCAATGGTCAAACCTATCAAGGCTGCGCCTGGGAGCGCTAAACCTGCGGTCAACCGAAAAAATGGCCAGAAAACCGAAGGCCCAGCGCTAAAGGGCGGCTGGCCGGGCCTCAAGCCGTGTTCTGCCATAGCGACAAGCCGCCCGGCCTCGCCGCGCTGCCTGCCGCATGCAGCGCAAATCCGCTTTACCCGCAAAGCACCGCGGTTTAGCATCGAAAGCTTCATCACACCGTCCGCTTGCCGATGCCCTCCCTGCTCAAACCCAGCACCATTGTTCGCCAGCTTAACGAACACGTCATCGGTCAGGACGCCGCGAAACGCACGCTCGCCGTGGCGATTTATTCGCACTACCGCAAAATGGCGACGCTGGCGCCCCTGGAAACAGCGGCAGGGCGCACGGTCGACGCCGTCGCAGTGACCAAAAGCAACGTCCTGCTGATCGGCCCGACCGGCACCGGCAAAACCCTGCTCTGCGAAACGCTGGCCCGTATCCTCGACGTGCCCTTCGTCACCGCCGACGCCACTTCGCTGGCCCAGACGCAGTTTGTCAGCGAAGAAATCGAGGCCATCCTGCACCGCCTGGTCGACCGCGCCAACGGCGATCTCGCCACCGCCCAGCGCGGCATTGTCTTCGTCGATGAAGTCGACAAGCTGAAGGCGATTGGCGGCGAAGCCCGCGCCACCTCCGGCGAAAGCGTCCAGCACGCCCTGCTCAAGATCATGGAAGGCGCGCCGGTGCGCCTCAACGACGGCCGCCACATCGATACGACGCACATCCTGTTCATCTGCGGCGGCGCCTTTGTCGGCCTCGACCAGATCCTGACCAAATCGCACACCTTCGGCTTCATCTCGACCTCGGGCGGCGACGACCAGCAAATCCTCGAACGCCTGAACGCCCGGGTCAAACCGACCGATCTGCTCGAATTCGGCCTGATCCCCGAATTCGCCGGCCGTCTGCCCATCGTCACCCGGCTCAACGAGCTGTCGCAGGAGATGCTGATCCGCATCATGACCGAGCCGCGCAACGCCATTTACAAACAGTTCGCCGCCATGCTGCGGGCCGATGGTGTTGCGCTGCATATCGAACCGGGCGTTTTCCGCCAGATCGCCGAACTGGCCAGCGAATACAAAGCCGGGGCGCGCAGCCTGCGCGGCATTTTCGAAGAAATGATGACCGACGTGCTTTATGCCATCCCGGACGCACCGGCGATCCGCCGGGTG
>CAZLPR010000281.1:2922-3209 GCA_964561415.1 uncultured Dechloromonas sp.
CTTCGAGCCGGCAGAATTCGCCGATGCGGCGGGCAAGGCCATCACTGCGGCGGATATAGAAATAACGGCAAGCCCTGCGGTCAACCCGCAAAAAGCCTGAAAAATCACGCAATCGATGACAGCGTGCTTGCCGCAGGTTTTTATAAATTTGAAAATCTGAACCGAACCTGAGCAAGCCCTTCGATACGCTCACTGCGTAGGCTATTCAGTGTAAACGGGCGCCTTGCCGCCAGGTAAAGCATTTTCCCGAACCAGACCAGCCCCGGTTTGCCCCGGTTTGCCGCGGG
>CAZLPR010000282.1:0-3207 GCA_964561415.1 uncultured Dechloromonas sp.
CGCCGGAGGCGACACCGGGAGCGGCGCCTCCGCGACCACTTCCGGTGTTGGAGTGTTGGCTACATCCCCAAGAAAATAATAGGCGAGACCCGTTGCCGCAACGATGGCAGTCAGCAACAAACCTTTCTTCATTCCCATATTCAAGCCCCTTTCCTTTCAAATGATCGATGAGGCAAACTCAAGTCTGAAATGCTGCCCGCTCACGGCCAAAGTGTAGCCACTTCATCGCGACCCGACACAACCAGTATCCTGAATTTATGCACTGCCTTAAATCGGGAGCGATGATCGCGCTATCGACGTTGATCAAATGGCGCATCATGAGCGCCGCGGTCAACCGCAAAAATCACACAAAATTGATGCCCGAAGGTGCCTTGGCGAGGCTCGCTGCATTGCCGGCATCGACAAAACACCCACATTTGAAATAAATGATAAATACAAATAAATGCGCAGTAAACAACGTGGAAAATGATGGTGTTTAATATTTGATATATATTGCTGCCCTGGCGTCACAATTGATTCACAATCCGCCGCCAGATAAAAAAGGGATGATGTGGAAGCAAGCCAGCAACTCACCGGACAGGCCACAGTTGAGCAACTGAGTCGGCGCTCAGCCCTGATTTTTATCCTGCTGGCGCTGCTCGCCATTTTTGCCTATTTTTTACTTTCAGGCCAAACCGTCGATGAGCGGGCCAGCGCGGCCGAAATCAATCTGGCGGGCAAACGACGCATGCTGTCACAGCGCATTGGCTTGCTCAGCAGCCAGTTGCTTTATGCGCAAAGAACGCAGGATCTGGCCGCACTGGATAAAGCCCTGATGCAGATGGCCTCCATTCATTACGCCCTGACGCACGGCGATCCGGAACAAGGGATTCGCGCCCCGCACACGGAAAAACTCCGCGCCAGCTATGCCGGCCCGGACGGCGTCGATGCATTGATGCGGCGTTTTCTGGCGCAGGGTCAAACACTGCTGCAAATAGCCGGTGAAGGCGGCGATTACCAGCCAAGCGCCCGCCAGTTGATCGACTTGAGCCAGGGCGAATTTATCGAGGCGCTCGACCAACTGGTCGACCAGTATCAGGCGGCAAGCGAAACCAGTACCGATACGCTGCGCCTGCTGCAATGGTGCGCCCTGCTTGCCGCACTCGGCTTGCTGGGTTTTTCTGCAGTGGGTGTTCTGCGTCCGCTCATTGCCCAGGTTAAAAGTTCGCTCGACGAACAGGCCGCTTCAGAAACGGCATTGCGCCAGGCCGAATTGAGCTTGCACCACTTCCAGCGCCGCCTGGTTGACGCCATCGAAGCGCTGGATGATGCCTTTGCCCTGTTCGACGTCGATGATCGGCTGCTCCTGCATAACCAGCGCTTTATTGAGGCCTTCCCTTTATGCGGCGAGATCATCTCGGTCGGCATGCCCTTCAGCGTTTTTGTCCGCAGCATTGCCGAGCAACGGCTTTACGCCATCCCGAGCGACAAAACCGAGGCCTGGATTGCCGAGCGCATGGAAATGCATCGCCAGGCCCAAGGGTCGCGTGAAATCGCGCTTGCCGAAGGACGCTGGCTTAGGGCCACCGAACGGCGAACGCGGGAGGGTGGCACCGTTGTCATCTGGTCGGATATCAGCCATCTGAAGCAGGCGCTGATTGCCGCCGACCAGGCCAGCCAGGCGAAATCGGAATTCATGGCCCGCATGAGCCACGAACTGCGCACTCCGCTCAATGCCATCCTCGGTTTCGCCCAAGTGCTGGCGCAAGGCTTGGGCGCGCCACTGACGCTTCGGCAAAATGAATGCGTGACCCATATTCGGCAAGGTGGCGAGCACCTGCTCGCCTTGATCAACGAAGTGCTCGACCTTTCCGCCATCGAAGCCGGCCGGCTGAGTGTCGAAATGGAAGTATTACCGCTGGCCCCCCTGATCATGGAGTGCCAGATACTCGTTTCACCGCAGGCGCTTGGCCGGCAGGTCGCGCTGAACACCGCCGGCCACTGCGCGGTTCGTGGCGACCGCAAGCGGCTCAAGCAGGTTTTGCTCAATCTGTTATCAAATGGCATTAAATACAATCGCGAGGGTGGACAACTGACGCTTGCGGTGATCGAACACGAGGCAACGGTGCGACTAACGGTGACCGATGCCGGGCAAGGCATTCCGCCCGACCTTGCCGACCGGGTATTCAAGCCCTTCGACCGGCTCGGCGCCAGCAATGTCGAGGGCACAGGCATCGGCCTGTCGATCACACGGCGCCTAGTGGAACTGATGGGCGGTCATATTGGTTTTGACAGTATTGTTGGCGTCGGCACTACTTTCTGGGTCGAACTGGACAAGGTAGCGAGCGCATCATTTACCGCAGAAAACCTATTACCCATCACCAGCAACGTCAGCCCCCAATCACCCGAACCAATCCCCGACAGCACTCGGCGTAACACTGTGACGCACCAGATTCTCGCCATCTCCCTCACGTCGGCCGAGAATGAGTTACTTCGCCTGATCATCAGCACCCTGCGCGGTGCGTCCCTGACAACCCTCGCCAATCTTGAAGCGGCCGCCGAAATCATGTCTCGCCAGCCTTGCCTGGCAATCATTGCCGATACAGTTCTGATCAGCGAGTTTCTCGCCGCCGCGCCACAACAAGTCGGCAATCAGCCTGTTTTGATTGCACTCAATGACCAAGACAATCCGCAACCGCGAACCGACCCAAGAATCACTCATTGGCAAGAAAAACCCCTGAAAACCCGAGAAATCGCCCGCATACTGAGAGAGGCAATGTCATGACAAATTTCAAAAAAACTGCCTTGGCCAAAGAGCGTTTTTACAATGCGCGGATTCTGGTAGTTGACGACCAGCCGGGAAATGTCCGACTGCTCGAAGTATTCCTCACCGAAGCCGGCTACCAGCACGTGGAAGGCATTACCGACCCGACACTGGTTCTTGAACGGATGGATCAAGCACCGCTTGACCTCATCCTTCTCGATATGCGTATGCCGGTTCTCGATGGCCTCTCAGTCCTTGCCTTGCTGCAGGAACCGATTCATCAGGAGGGCTTGCAAGTCATCGTCCTCACTGCCCAAACCGAGCGCGAAACCCGGCTTGCCGCCTTGTCACTCGGCGCCCGCGATTATTTGGTCAAACCTTTCGATACCGACGAGGTGCTTTGCCGCATCCACAATGCGCTGGAAAGCCGCTTTCTTTATCAGGACCGGGAAGGCGAAGCCGAG
>CAZLPR010000283.1:0-3202 GCA_964561415.1 uncultured Dechloromonas sp.
CCGGGGTCCAGTAGCCATCACGCCAGCACAGGCCGGTGCCGCTCTTGGCGACGACATCGCGCTGGTCGATCAGGTAAACACGTTCTTGCGCCTGGGCAATGCTGGCACCGAAGCCGATGCCGGCCAGTAGAGCCAGAACCAGAGATTTCTTTGCGATATTTTTGATCATTGTTTTCCCTCGTTGAAGAAAATTGCAAAATTTATAATTCGCTCATGGCGTGAAGGTCTCACGGCTCCTGACGAACTTCCAGCTTATTCTGCCATAGTGCTATTGTGGAATCCAAGTCATTTAATCCGCTGTTTGTCAATGTTTTGTGGTCTACACAACATTTTCCGGCTACCCAGGCGTGGCTGACTGATTCTCGTCCGGCGACATAAATGAGGTGAGAGACTGGGTCAAAGCAGGGCTTTGTCTCCAGGTTGCCGAGGCTTACGGCGCAAAGATCAGCCGCTTTGCCCGGGGTGATGGAGCCAATTTCATCGGCCAGACCAAGCGCGATGGCGCCGTTTAACGTTGCCATGCGTAGAACTTGCCGGGCCGGTAGTGCGCCTGCGTCACCGGTTGAGCCTTTGGCAATTAATGCGGCGAGACGCATTTCGCCAAACAGATCGAGCCGGTTATTGCTGGCAGCGCCATCGGTGCCCAGGCCGACATTGATGCCTAGTTGTTGCATTCTTGCGACAGGTGCAAAACCGCTCGCCAGTTTCAGGTTGGAGGTTGGGCAGTGAGCGATGCTGCTGCCGGTGGCTGCGATCAATGCGAGTTCGCTTTCTGTCAGGTGCACGCCGTGCACGCCGATAAACCCCGGGCCGAGCAGGCCGAGCCGTTTCAGTCGTTCAATGGGTGCCCGCTGATATTGTTGCTCGCTTTCTTTGATTTCGTGTCGCGTTTCGTGGATATGGCAGTGGATTGGTAGATTCAGTTGCGCTGACAAGGTCAATACACGGTCAAACGTGTTGTCAGAAACGGTATAAGGCGCGTGCGGTGCTAGGCAGAAGCCAATCAGCGGGTTGTCCAGCCACATTTCACGCGTCGCAAGCCCCTTGTCGAGATAGTCGTCGGCATCGCTGGCGTAGGGTGTCGGGAATTCGATAGCGGTGATGCCGATCATGGCGCGCATGCCGAATTCAGCGGCGGCAGCGGCGGCGGCTTCCGGGTAAAAATACATGTCATTGAAACAGGTAATGCCGCCTTTCAGCATCTCGGCGCAGGCGAGGCGGGTACCGTCGTATACGAACTTCGCTGAAATGTGTTCGCTTTCGGCTGGCCAGATGTGTTTTTGCAGCCATTCCATGAGTGGAAGATCATCGGCGATGCCGCGCAGCAGCGTCATGGCGGCGTGGGTGTGCAGGTTGATCAAGCCGGGAATGAGAATATGCTCATTAAGTATGATGTATTCGTCTGCCTTGAAGCGAAGGCGCGCCTCGCTGGCGGGGAGCAGAGCGACGATTCGGCCATTATGAATGGCGACGGCGTGGTTTTTTAGCACAATATCTGGGTCGACCGCAGCAATCCAGCGCGCTTCGATCAGGAGGTCGATATTTTCAGGTGTTGAGGTCATGGAAACGGGGGCGGCTCTATGTGGGTGCGTGTTAAAATAGCAAATTACGCTCAGTTCAACCAATAAAGTCATCGCGTCAGCGGTGCGAATGTGAGACATGGACCAATTCGCTAAAGAAACACTGCCGATCAGCCTCGAAGACGAGATGCGGCGTTCATATCTGGATTACGCGATGAGCGTGATCGTTGGCCGGGCGCTGCCGGATGTGCGCGACGGGCTGAAGCCGGTACATCGCCGTGTTCTGTTCGCGATGCACGAGCTGAATAACGACTGGAACAAAGCTTACAAGAAATCGGCCCGTATCGTCGGCGATGTGATCGGTAAGTACCACCCGCACGGCGATACCGCGGTGTATGACACCATTGTCCGCATGGCGCAGGATTTTTCGTTGCGTTACATGCTGGTGGATGGCCAGGGCAACTTCGGTTCGGTCGATGGCGACAACGCCGCGGCGATGCGGTACACCGAAGTGCGCATGGCCAAGATCGGCCACCAATTGCTGGAAGACCTCGACAAGGAAACAGTTGATTTCGGACCGAACTACGACGGCTCGGAGCATGAGCCGCTGGTCATGCCGGCGCGCATTCCCAATCTGCTGATCAACGGTTCGTCCGGTATTGCGGTCGGCATGGCGACCAATATCCCGCCGCACAACCTGAACGAAGTGGTTGCCGGTTGTCTGGCGCTGCTGGAAAACCCGGCGCTGACCATTGATGAACTGATCGAGTACATCCCGGCGCCCGACTTCCCGACTGCTGCACTGATCTATGGCGTGATGGGCGTTCGCGAGGGTTACAAGACAGGCCGTGGCCGCGTCATCATGCGCGGTCGCACCCATATCGAGGATATGGAAAAGGGCAACAATCGTCAGGCCATCATCATTGACGAGATTCCCTACCAGGTTAACAAGAAGACCTTGATCGAGAAGGTCGCCGAGCTGGTTAACGAAAAGAAGATCGAAGGTATTTCCGATATTCGCGACGAGTCGGACAAGTCCGGCATGCGCGTGGTCATCGAGCTGAAGCGTGGCGAGGTGGCCGAAGTCATTCTCAATAATCTGTACAAGCAGACGCAGTTGCAGGACACCTTCGGCATGAACATGGTGGCGCTGGTCGATGGCCAGCCGCGCCTGCTCAACCTGAAGCAGATGCTTGAATGCTTCCTGTCGCATCGCCGTGAAGTAGTGACGCGGCGCACTGTGTTCGAGTTGCGCAAGGCGCGTGAACGCGGCCATATCCTCGAAGGTCTCGCGGTTGCGCTGTCCAATGTCGATGAAATCATCACGCTGATCAAGGCGGCACCGACACCGGCCGATGCCAAGCGCGGGCTGATGGAGCGCCAGTGGCGCAGCGCGATGGTCGAGGAAATGCTGGCGCGCATCGATCCCGAGTTCTCGCGCCCGGTGAACGTCGGGCCCGAGTACGGCCTGCACGGCGACGGCTACCACCTGTCGGAAATCCAGGCGCAGCGCATCCTGGAAATGCAGCTGCAGCGGCTGACCAACCTGGAATCCGACAAGATCATCGGCGAGTACAAGGACATCATGGCGAAGATCGCCGACCTGCTCGATATCCTCGCCAACCCTGCGCGCATCACCCAGATCATCCGCGACGAACTGACCCAGGTCCGGGATCAGTTCG
>CAZLPR010000284.1:0-3180 GCA_964561415.1 uncultured Dechloromonas sp.
AACCAACGAAGCCTGGCTCGGCGAACATCGTTTTTATGTCGACGAGCGCGTCATCGTGCCGCGTTCCTTCATTGCCGAATTGCTCGCTGAACAACTGACGCCGTGGGTCGAAGATCCGTGGGCGATTGAGTCGGCGCTCGATTTATGTACCGGTTCCGGCTGTCTGGCCATTCTCACGGCCCTCGCCTTCCCGGAAGCGCAGGTTGACGCGGTCGACCTGTCAAATGATGCGATTTCCGTTGCCGAGCGCAATATTGCCGACTATCACCTGAACGACCGGGTGCATCCGCTTCTGTCCGACGCCTTCACCCAGCTCCAGGGCAAGCGCTACGATCTGATCATTGCCAATCCCCCCTACGTCGACGCCGCATCGGTTGCCGCGCTGCCGCCGGAATATCTGCATGAACCGGAAATGGCGCTCGGCTCTGGCGACGACGGCCTCGACTTCACCCACATCATTCTGCGTGAAGCGAAAAAACACCTGACGCCAAACGGCCTGCTCGTCGTCGAAATCGGCCACAACCGCGCCGCGCTTGAAGCGGCGTATCCAACGCTCCCCTTCATCTGGCTCGATACCGCCGCTGGCGATGAATACGTCTTCCTGCTCAACGCTGCCGATCTTCCCGCCTAAACCGTTCGGCCAATGAGCTTGCCGACAGCGCTATTCAGCCTGCCCAGCCCGTTCGAAACGGAAACCGGCACCATCCTGATGCTCGAACCGAGTTGGGCCCGCGAAGGTGAATTACGCGCCCAACTGCTTGACGAAAGCTACGCCAAGCCTTTCGTCGTCGATGACGGCAAATCGCGTTTTCTTTACTTCAATGTTCGTCTGATGCAGAGCGAAATGTCGCTCAAGGCGCCAAACGACCTGAGCCTGCGCTACACGCAGAAAATGATGGGGTTTTTACTCTTCCACCCGCGCCCCAAACGCATCGCCCTGATTGGCCTCGGCGGCGGCTCGCTGATCAAATTCTGCTACCACCGCATGCCCGGCACGCAGCTCACGGCCATCGAACTCGACGCCGACGTCATTGCCCTGCGCGAAGTTTTCCTGCTGCCGGAAGATGGACCGCGCCTGCAAGTGCTCAACGCGGATGGCGCTGAGTATCTCGAGCAAACCGAAAAGGGCATCGATGTCCTGCTCGTCGACGCTTTCGACAAAACCGGTTTTGCCCCCAGCCTGGCCAACCGCGAATTTTTTGAAAACGCCTTCACCAAGCTCGGCGGAAACGGCGTCATGGTCATCAATCTGGCCGGCGAAAAAGACCCCTACGCCGGCCTGATCGGCGAAGCCATGCATGTCTTCGACGACCAGGTAATCGTCATTTCAGTACCGGAAGACGGCAACCACATCCTCTACGCCTTCAAGGAACGCTACTTCGAACCGCGCTGGCGCTGGCTGCACAATTACGCCAAGGAACTGCGCGCCAAGTTCGGCCTCGATTTCCCGGCTTTTGTGCAAAAAATGGAACGCTCGAGCAAGCTCGGTCTCGCCCGCCGGGAAGCCATTCGCCGCCGCTGAGCAAGCTCGCAGCAAGTCATGGCGGAAATTGAGGTGAAGTAAAGTCGATGATTTTTCGGCTGTTTCTCTGGGCAGATTCAACTCAGCTTTCCGCTTCAGGCTTCGGTGATCTCAACTTCGCTGTAGCACGGCACCAAATCGAACAATTCGACGATGTCGGCATTTCGCATGCGGACGCAACCATGCGAACCCGGAACGCCCATTGCAGCCGTATCCGGGCTGCCGTGAATATACACATAGCGGCGCATGGTATCGACGCAACCCAAACGGTTACACCCCGGCTCACAACCTGAAAGCCAGAGGATGCGGGTAAGAATCCAGTCTCGATCGGGAAACTTGGCCTGCAGGGCCGGCGCCCAGATTTCACCGGTCGGACGGCGACCGACAAAGACCGCGTTAAGCGGTTGTCCAGCGCCAATTTTGGCCCTTATTTTGTGTCGACCGCGCGGCGTCTGGTAACTCCCGGCAAACTCGCCAACGCCGGCCTTGGCCGTTGAAATCGGGAACTCGCGCAGCATTTTGCCTCCATCATCGAGTACTGAAAGGCTCTGACGAGCCACCGAAATCAGCAACTTCATGGCGTCTTCTTTCGCCGGCCGGCAAAAAACTGCGAGAGCAAACGACTGCACTCTTCGGCCAGTACGCCCCCCTCCACCGTCGCATGGTGATTCAGCCGCTCCACCCCGAACAGATCAACAACGCTGCCATGAACTCCCGTTTTTGCATCGCGCGCTCCATAAATCACCCGACTGATCCGCGCATGCATGATGGCGCCGGCGCACATGGCACATGGCTCGAGCGTCACGAACAGCTCGCAGCCGGGCAGCCGGTAATTATTCAAAGCCCGCGCGGCATCGCGCAAAGCGGCGATCTCGGCATGCGCCGTCGGGTCACTCTCCCCAATCGGCGAGTTGAAACCACGCCCGACAATGACACCGTTTTGCACCACCACAGCGCCAACCGGCACTTCGCCAAGACATTCAGCGGCACGAGCCTGTGAAATAGCCTCGCGCATGAAAAATTCGTCGCCGAGAATGACGACGGAGTCGTCCATTATTCCCACTCGATTATTCATTGGACCGCCACAAGCTTGTCTTTCGTAGGGGGGGGCAGCGATCCATGAAATCCTTCATACCGTCAGAGATACCGTCAAAACCAGTGGGCCAGAGTGGCACGACATGATACGCCTAGATGATAAAGACCTCAGCATCGGCTAAACAATGGCGCAATACCGATTTTCTGCAAGGTCGTCAGCATGGCGGCCCTTCATTGGGCTACCGTTGTCCGAATGCGGCACCAACAGCGTCAGACCGCGCCCTTCGGTCAGGTTGGCTTTACGGACGACCTGGGAGGCATGCTGGGCCGCCGCTTCGGCCAAGGCGCGATCCTTGCGCCCGAGGTCTCATTCAAGTTGACAGATTCGCTGCCGGTCCGCCTCGTCCCCTGCATTCCAGGCCTGAAGTCCAAATCAGGCAAGTGGGGCAACTATCCTGACGCAGGGGGATCATCGAAACCGGCAACGACTCCTACCACGTCAAACAGTGGCAAAAATCCGTCAAATCAACCTGGCCAACTGGAAAGATTTGGACACTGATTGACACAGGGGCACCTCGAATAACCCGGTAATTTCACAGAATCCTGAAGCGACATCTGTTGCA
>CAZLPR010000285.1:0-3172 GCA_964561415.1 uncultured Dechloromonas sp.
CTCCATGCGCCAGATTCATCGGGCTGGCGAGAAACTGTTCACCGACTATGCCGGTCCGACCGTACCGATTGTTGATGCAGCGACCGGAGAGATCCGGCCGGCCAGCATCTTCGTCGCCGTGCTTGGCGCCTCGAGCTATACCTTCGCTTGTGCGACACCCGGGCAAACCCAAGCCGACTGGCTCACGGGCATGAGTCGGGCCCTGACCTTCATCGGCGGCGTGCCGGCCCTGATCGTCCCCGACAACCCGCGCGCCCTGGTCTCCGGGCCAGACCGCTACGAACCCGAACTCAATCGGGCCACCGCCGAGTTCGCGCAACATTACGACACCGTGATTCTCCCGGCCCGACCCCGAAAGCCACAGGACAAGGCCAAGGTCGAATCCGGCGTGCAGGTGGTCGAGCGTTGGATTCTTGCTCGCCTGCGCCACCGGCGTTTCTTCTCGGTGGCCGAACTCGATGCCGCCATTCTTGAACTGCTGCCAGCACTGAATACCCGTCCCTTCAAGAAATTGCCGGGCTGTCGGCAGGATGCCTTTGCCCAGGTGGATGCGCCGTACTTGCGGGCGCTGCCCAATGCTGCCTTTGTCATCGCCGAGTGGAAGAAAGCCACGGTCAACATCGACTACCACGTCGAATTCGAGCGCAGTTACTACAGCGTCCCGCATGCCCTGATCCATCAGGGCGTCGAGTTGCGCATCACGCGCCGCACGGTTGAAGTGCTGGCCAAAGGCAAGCGCGTCGCCAGCCATCCCCGCAGCAGTCGGAAGGGGCATTACGCCACGCTGGCCGAGCATATGCCGGCCGCTCATCGGGCGCATGCCGAGTGGTCGCCCGGCAAGTTGCAGACCTGGGCGACATCGGTCGGCCCCTCCACTGCGGAACTGGTCAAGCGCCTCCTGCTGGAGAAGAAACATCCGGAACAGGGCTATCGCTCCTGTCTGGGCTTGATGCGGCTGACTCGCAACCACGGCAAGCCACGGATGGAGGCGGCCTGCGAACGGGCCTTGGCCGTCGGTGCCCATCGTTACCGCTCGGTGGCATCGATTCTTGAGAACGGGCTTGATCGTCAGCCCGTTCTCCCCCAACAAGCCGAAACGGCTTTGCCGGATCACGCCAATGTGCGCGGTCCGGATTACTACCACTGACCTGGAAAGGAACTCTGATGTTGATGGAACAAACATTACACACCCTGAAGGCCTTGCGCCTGCCGGGCATGGCCGCTGCCTTCGAGGAACAGCAGCACCAGGCCGCCATGGCCGAGCTGTCATTCGATGAGCGTTTCGGCCTGCTCGTTGATCGTGAGCATACCTGGCGGGAGAACCGCCGCCTCGCTCGCCTGCTCCGGGAGGCCAAACTCAAATCCTCGCAGGCGTGTATCGAGGACATCCGCTATGGTAACGGTCGCAAGCTCGACAAGTCGCTGATGGCGCAGCTATCGACTTGCCAGTGGATACACCAGCACCAGAACCTGGTGCTGACCGGCGCGACCGGTTGTGGCAAGACCTGGCTGGCCTGCGCCTTCGGCAATGCCGCCTGCCGGCAGGGGCTGTCAGTTGCCTATGTGCGTACCCCGCGCCTCTTTGAGGAATTGCGCATGGCCCATGGCGACGGGAGTTTCGGCAAGCGCCTCACCGCGCTGGCCAAGACGGATTTGCTGATTCTCGATGATTGGGGGCTGGCGCCGCTCCATCAGGTTGAGCGCAATGATTTGCTGGAGGTGCTTGATGATCGCGTCGGTACGCGCGCCACCCTGATCACCAGCCAGTTACCACCGGCTCATTGGCATGCCTATCTCAATGATCCCACGCTGGCCGATGCCATTCTGGATCGGGTCCTGCATGCCGCACACAAGGTGGAATTGACCGGAGAGTCTCTACGCAAAAGCGAAAAGGCGCCAGCATGAACTGCCTCGCGTCAAATCCGGCTTACCCACCGCGCCGGTCGCCTCCGGTAGAGAAGGACCTCCATCGCCCGGCGCCGTGGATAAGCCTCATATTTGTCACATTTCATGCCATCGTGACCGCCGTTTCGCCAGAGCGTGACCGCGATTTCATGAAAAGCGTGACCGTTTAAGGTAAACTCAACCCGTACCCATGCAGCATCAACTCATCGGTCACGATGCCGTGAAATCACCGGTCACGTTCCGCGAAATGCGCAGCGAAGCCGTTTTCGACGAAATCGATGAATTCCGGCGAGGCGTCGGAAATATGGTTGAGTATCAGGTTGAGACAAAGATCGAAGCGCTGGCTGATGCGTTCGACATCGGCCCAGGTGCCAAAAGCCGGATCAACTTCCAGATGGGTCAGGGGAGAAAAGCCACCATCGGCGTTGGATGGAAAGATCGGCAGCAGATGCACGCCGCCGACCAGTTCGCCCAGTCAGCTTTCAAGGAGCCCGGCAAGATCGGCAAGATTCCCGCCGATACGATTGGGGTAACAAATCAGTTGGACCTGATTTTTGAGGGGCATGACAGACCTTTCCGGGGTGTCTGGATGCAAAGCAAAAACCGGGGATTACGGATATCCCATTTTTACTTCCGGAGACAAATTAAGGCTGTCTACTGCTGCCAGACCAGGGATTTCGCCACCCAGCCGGAATTCCCCACTTCATCCCTGACTTTTAACCAGCGCCCGGTGTTGCCAATGATCTTCATCGAGTAATAGCTTCCGACCGGGCTCCATTTTGTCTGGGCATGGTGCGTACCCGGCCCGGTTCGCACATTGGCAGTGCTGGCTCTGATCACGGCGCAGCGGATGGCGGCGCTGACCAAGCTTTTGTGCACCCAATAGCGATCACTATCGACATCTTTCACCTTGTACCACACCCCTTTGCGGCCAATTCTCTGCAGAGGCATAAATTGATACACCATCCAGGTTTTCTTGTAACGGGTGCCCGGTCCTGAACGCAGATTGGCTTCCGGGCTGGTGACGCACAATGCGGCCGCATCCGTGGTCAGCATCAAAAACGGGATGGCGAATAAGCAGGCCATGTAAATCGATCTTCTCCTGATTGCTTGTCGGTCGATGCTTCTCCAAGTTCAACAGGCTGCTTGCCTGATATTGGCGCTATATTAAATTTAATATAAACACAATTTATGTGCGGCCTTGTACTGGCATCAGGGCCTCCGCACTCGAACATCATAACGGGCACAGTCCGAGGAAGCGCATGCG
>CAZLPR010000286.1:0-3162 GCA_964561415.1 uncultured Dechloromonas sp.
GTGCGCAGCGGTTCCGCTGGCGGGCCGACGCTGAATGTCGGCGATGCCGAGGCGATGGCTGACCTGGATGGCGTAAGCAATGTCGCGCCGACGCACTCGGGAACGCGGCAACTTGTCTATGGCTCGCAAAACTGGAGCTCGCATATTGTTGGCACTACGCCGTCCTATCTTGAGGCGCGCGCCTGGAATATCGTCAATGGTGCCGCCTTTGGCGATTCCGATGTGCGTTCATCGACGCGCGTCGCATTGATCGGCAACACCGTGGCGCAAAACCTGTTTGCTGACGACGACCCTGTCGGCAAGACCATGCGCATTCAGCAAAGCCCGTTTACGGTGATCGGCGTGCTCGGCAGTAAAGGGCAGAACCTCGATGGCCGCGATCAGGACGATACCGTGATCATTCCGCTCAGCACCGCCCAGCGCAAGGTTTTCGGTACGCCGTTTTTGGGTTCGGTGCGGATGATCATGGTGCAGGCCGAGTCTGCCGAGGTGATGCCTGCCGTTGAGCGTGGCATTGCGTCACTGCTCCGTCAGCGCCACCGATTGCGTGAAGGCATGGGGAACGATTTTTTCCTGCGCAATCTCTCGGCGGCCGCTGAGTCGGAAGCTGAAACGACGCGCACGATGTCCATCCTGCTCGGCGCCATTGCTTCGATTTCGCTGCTTGTCGGCGGCATCGGCATCATGAATATCATGCTTGTTTCAGTCACTGAACGGACGCGGGAAATCGGTATCCGGATGGCGATCGGCGCCCGGCAGAAAGATATCCTGACCCAGTTTCTGCTCGAAGCCGTGATCATCTCTTTCGCCGGTTGCCTGCTCGGATTGCTGCTTGGTCTGGGCATTGCGCTCGGGATTAATTTCTTTACCGGCATGGTCGTCGTCATTTCCGGTAGTGCGGCGCTGGTCGCTTTTGCGGTGGCGGCGACTGTCGGGATTTTCTTCGGCTGGTATCCCGCCCGTAAAGCAGCGCAACTCGACCCGATTGAGGCGTTGCGCTACCAGTAGTTTTCGCCCTGAAAAGACAGTTGACCGCAGATATGCCGGCTGGCCCGTCAATCAGCCGGTTTGCGCAGCAGCAGGTGATTGATGATCAGGCTCAAAACCACTTCATGACGCTGGTTGACCGCGTGGTAGCGCAAGCGGGCAATGCCGCGGTCCGGCTTGGATTTCGATGGGCGCACTTCGAGCACTTCAATTTCGGTATGCAGCGTATCGCCCGGGCGTACCGGCGCCAGCCAGCGCAATTCGTCGATGCCCGGCGAACCGAGGCTGGATTCGGCCAGGACGCCGCTCTGGATGAACAGCCGAAAACATAGCGCCAGACTTTGAAAGCCGCTGGCAATCAAGCCGCCGTAAGGCGATGCGGCGGCGGCGTCAATGTCGAGATGAAAGGCTTGTGGATCGTAACGCCAGGCGAAATCGATGATTTCAGCTTCGGTCAGCGTAATGCCCGGTGTCTTGAAATGCTGGCCGGGGAAAAGGTCGTCGAGGTAGCGGCTATCCATTGGCTTGGGCTCCTGAGGGCGTGAGGCTAAATCGGGTGTTCAGTGGGCGGCAGGCGGTCGATGTGCAAGGTGTGTGTCGGGAAGGCTATTTCAGCGCCGTGGCTGGCGATGATGTCGGCAATGCGGAGCAGGATATCTTGTTTCACGGCATGGAAATGCACCCAGGCGACGGTTTTCGTGAAGGTGTAAATGAAAAAATTGAGCGATGAGTCGGCAAAGGCGTTGAAATTGACAATAAGCGTCTGTGTTTCGTCGATCTCCGGATGTTCGGCCAGCATTTTTTTGACGTCAGCGACGATGGCGGACATTTTGCCGATGTCCTGATAGCGGATGCCGATGGTTTCCTTGATTCGCCGATGGCTCATACGCGTCGGATTTTCGATGACGATGGTCGTGAACAGCGCATTCGGGACGTAGATCGGGTTCTTGTTGAAGCCGCGAATGCGCGTATGGCGCCAGCTGATGGCCTCGACGGTGCCTTCGATATCCTTGTCCGGCGAGCGTATCCATTCGCCAACGCTGAATGGGCGGTCGAGATAAATGGTCAGGCCGCCAAAGAAATTGGCCAGCAGATCCTTCGCGGCAAAGCCGATAGCAATGCCGCCAATGCCGCCCGCGGCAAGGATGCCGGCAATGCTGAAGCCGAGTGTCTGCATGACCATCAAGGCCATGATGATGACGATGATCAGGCGCCCCAGCTTGGAGAAGGCATCGACCGAGGTTTGGTCGACCGCTTGGCCTTGTGTGGTTTTTTCGCTGATATAACGTTCGCTCGATTCGCCGATCAGGCGGAGCAGAAACCAGGCGAGGCAGCCGGCAATGCCGACATCGCGTAACGGCGCAACCAGATCGAAGAGCGGGTCGTCGATCTGCTGACGTATCGTTTTTGCGATCAATGCGATGCCGAAAAGCCAGATGGCAATCGGCAAGGGGCGACGGGCGGCTCTGACCAGGATGTCATCCCAGGGCGTTGCTGTTTTCGCGGCTATTTTTTCGCTGCGTCGCAAGAGTCGCTTGACGAAAAAATTCAAGGCGACCGTGGCGAGGGCGAGCGCCAACGCTTTGACCAGCCAGGGCTCAGCCAGGACGGCTATGTTGAGATAGTCGGCGAGTGTTTTCATGCGCTTTGATCGGTCAAGTTTTTTTACCTCGGCGGGCTGGGCGCAAGTTGATTTCCTGCGGCTGTGGCTGACCGTTGATCAATGCGGGGTAAATTTTATCGCTGACAAATAGTGGTTTGCCCTGATGTTCGATGCGGGCGGAAACGGTAATGCGGGCTTTTTTACCGATGAGGTCGCGGTCGATTGTGGTGGTGAAGGGGATCGGCAACTGCTGGCCGGCGAGCTCGATACGCTGCTCGGCCAGTTGCCGGGCCACATCCTTGACCCCGCCGGCCCCGGCCAGGCCGTCATACTCGCGAGTCAGCATCCAGACGTTGTTGATAGCTGCTTTTCGTGGAGATGCTGCGTTCATGTATGGATCCTGTGGGCAACGCGAAGGCGTAAAACGTTTTTCAAAAAACCGACCTCGCCTTCAGGCTATGGCTTTCTGCCGCAGCAGATGGTCGGCCAGGGTCAGGGCCACCATGGCCTCGCAGACCGGGATGATCCGGGGAATGGCGGAGATGTCGTGCCGGCCGCCGATGCTGACCGTG
>CAZLPR010000287.1:0-2603 GCA_964561415.1 uncultured Dechloromonas sp.
GGGCCGAGTTGAAAGGCGAGGTGCTGATTCAGACCGAATACCCGACGCACCCGCTATTCGCCGCGCTAGTCGCCCACGATTACCCCGGCTTTGCCGCCAGCACACTCAAGGAGCGCGAGCAGGCTGGTTTCCCGCCCTACGCTTTTCAGGCCATGTTGCGGGCCGAAGCGCCGGAGATGGCCGACGCCATGGCCTTTCTGAAAAGCGCGGCGGATTTGCCCATGCTGCAGGAGCATGAAAATGTGCTGGTGTACGATCCGGTGCCGATGAAGCTCTCCCGCGTGGCGAATTTCGATCGTGGCCAATTGCTCGTCGAATCGGGTTCGCGGCCGTTCCTGCAGGCCTTTCTGCCGCGTTGGCGCGAAGCCATCGAGGGCATCAAGCCGCCTTCCCGGCTGCGCTGGCATATCGAGGTTGATCCGCTCGAGTTTTGACCGGCACGACCCTTGCAGAGTGGAAAGTTCATTATCTGCCAGGAGGTCATCATGAGAATTCAGGAATCAAGTGTCGAGTTGTCGGCCAGCCACCAAGCGAGCCGTGTCCAGACGCTGGAAGTGCACGCCGAGCAAGGCTTTCGGCAAATTTTCAAGCAACTGGCCGTCGATCAAAGCGAGCAGCAGGCAGATGCTCAGGCGCGTGTTCAGCAACTGTTGCAATCGCTGATTGAAGCCATTCTGGCGGCAATGGATGGCAAGAAAGGCGAGGCAAAGTTTGCCGCCGGCCCCGCCGTGTCGGGAGCGTCAACGCCAGCAGCCGATGAGCCGGAAATAACCTGGCAGCGCAGCATCCGGGAGACTGTTTGCGAGTCCGAAAAGACCACGGTGTGCGGCAACGGCAAGGTTAAAACGACGGACGGAAAAGTGATTGAATTCAATTATTCGCTGGCCATGGCCCGCGAATTCCGCAGCGCAACAAGCGCCGAGGAAAGCGGCCGCATCAAATTGCGCGATCCGCTGATGCTCAGTTTCAATGGCCAGGCCTGCGAGTTGACGCATCAGCGCATGGCGTTCGACCTGAATGGCGATGGTTCATCGGTGCAGATTCCCGGCCTCGGCGCAGCCAGTGCGTTTCTCGTTTTCGACCGTAACGGCAATGGCAAGGCCGATGATGGCAGCGAGTTGTTCGGCGTTGCCAGCGGCAATGGCTTTGCCGATCTGGCGCAGCTCGATAGCGATGACAATGGCTGGATCGATCAAGCTGATAGCGCTTTCAACCAGCTCGCCCTGTGGTTCGGCGATGGTTTCAAGTCGCTGCAGGAGCAAGGTGTCGGGGCACTTTACACGGCGGCGGTCGACGCTCCGTTTTCGCTAAAAACCAGTACGAATGAATTGCTCGGCCAAATCCGCTCGGCCGGTTTCTACCTTTCCGAAAGCGGCGAGCTTGGCGCAATGCAGCAGGTCGACCTTGCAGTTGCAGCATCGTCGCCCGGGCGCGAAGAGGACGACGCAGAATTCGCGAAAACGCGTGGGCAAAGAAGCGCCGATGTATTGCCGCTGACCTGAGGACGCTCGGCAAGCCCATCGTCCGGCATGCAGCTTCGGGGCGCACGGTAATTTGGCGTGCCGGCAGGTAAATTGGGTCTTCTGCGGTCGACACCCAAAAAGACCCGAAAATCAATCTGCGAAATAGGCAAAAAACATTGGCTACGGAAAGGTTGATCCCGATTTCCTGAGATAGACTGAGGCTTCTCGCATATTTCTACTTTTTGCCTAATGAGTCGATATGGATACGCCAAATAAGTTACGGACGGCGGAGACGGCCGCCGGGATTAACGCCGGTGATCATGACGCGCCTCTCGCCGCAGCCATTGCTCAGCAAGTTGATACGCCTGACCGCCGTATTTCCGGACAGCCAAAGCCGCCGCCGACTGACCTGGTGTTTGGTGTCGATGAGCGCCGCCTCAGCGAGATGCAGGGCGTTGAGTGGCAGCAAAATCTGGCCACCGGCCTCGCGCTGATGGATGACGATCATCGTCATCTGATCAGCCTGTACAACGATATTTTAGGGCTCGCCAAGGGCGCTCAGCGATCTCTGATGGAGGAACGCCTTGTCGGCATGGCCAGGGAAATGGAGGCCCATTTCGCCCGCGAGGAAGGCTTGATGCCAGGCTGCCCGCCTGAACTTGTTGCGGCGCACTGCGATCAACATCGACAATTGCTCGCCGAACTCTCCTGCCAGATCGAGGAGTGGCACGACCAGCATATCTCCGCCGCATTCCTTGTCCGCTTTTTGCACCAATGGCTATTGCGCCATATCGTGCTTGAGGACATGCCGCTGGCCAAAGTGATTTCCGGTTTGCGTTGAAGCAAGCCAGAGGGCAGGCAGGGTTCTGCTTTGGCGCTGCCTGCGCTGGCTAGCACTGCGTTCCGCCAAACCGCTTGCATGAAATCGCGCCTTGACGCGCCATGCGGCGTTACAAATCCTCGCCATAGCAATGGCTATGCCTGTGGTTTGCGCCTTGCCTGACACGAGAATGCATCAATTTCATTTGTCAGCTCATTGACCGAACGCAGTACTAGTGAGCCTTGATTTTGGCGTCGGACTGCTCCGCGTGTTTTGGCGCCGCAACGAACATCCAGCCGAGAGCGATCAGCTGGCCGCCG
>CAZLPR010000287.1:2620-3154 GCA_964561415.1 uncultured Dechloromonas sp.
CCCCCAGCCGCTGGCCTCCAGGCCGCTGACCAGGCCGCCGATGCCCCATTGCAGGCCGAAGGCGCCGGCGAAGACGAGCAGGTTCAATGCGGTATTTGCCCGCCCCGAGAGGCCCGGCGGGAAGGCTTGGGCAACCAGCGAGTAGGAGACATTGGAGAGCGAGAAGCAGATGCCGAGAATCGGCCAGAGCAGGTTGCCGGCAAAGTTGGGCAGGCTGCTGATCAGCGCGAGCAGGGAAATCGCCATCACCATCGCGGCGAGATAAATTTTCTCGAGCTTGATGCCGCGGTGCACCAGTTTGGTTGCGAAAAACCCCATGAACAGGAAGCCGGCCAGCATGGCGCCGCTGATCCAGGTCAGCCGGGCGGCAATCGCGGCGCCGTCCATGCCTTCCAGCACCGCCATCCAGCGCGAGGCCCACAAGCCCTGGACGGCCATGAAACCGCCGGTGAACCAGAAGCCCATCGGGGCGTAGCGCCAGAAATGCCGGCTCGAAAAAATGCGTTTGACGCCAGCCAGTTGCTCGGCCAGGCC
>CAZLPR010000288.1:0-1568 GCA_964561415.1 uncultured Dechloromonas sp.
CACCGCGTGCTTGTGCAGGCGGGCGGCTTCGATCATCTCGTCGGTATCCTTGATATCGCGATAACCGATAACACCAGGCAGGTCGTTGCCGGGAATCGGCAACATGAAAGGGGTCGATCCAGTGGCGACCAGCAGACGGTCGTAATACTCTTCGGAACCGTCATCAGCGATCACCTTGCGATTGACCCGATCAATTTTGCTGACCTGCTTGCCGGTATGCAGGGTGATGCCCTTTTCCTTGTACCAGTCGAGTTCGTTGAGAACGATCTCGGAGATGGTCATTTCGCCGGCGAGGACAGGAGAAAGCAGGATGCGGTTGTAATTGGGATGCGGCTCAGCACCGAAGATGGTGATGTCGTAGTGATCCGGCTTGATTTTCAGCAGTTCTTCGACAGTACGGACACCGGCCATGCCGTTGCCAATCAGGACCAACCGGGGCTTGACAGGGGATTTGCTCATTTTTGGCTCCAACGTTGCGCGCACCCGAGGGTGCAAAATTTATTTCAGCGCATGACGTCGTTGCCATCGAACCGCCTTCGTTGGCGGTTGATTCGCTGTACTGGCCAGATCATTGCAATCAGCGTGCCAGCAGCCTATACATATGATTTTATGGTGATTTTATCGGTTGACCGCAGCATGCCCGCACCAAAACCGGGCACCAGCAACCAAGGCGGTGCAGATTATTTTTAGTTACCGCCAACCAGAAGGCCCGTGGCCTCGACGGCGACAACGGCCTTCGCCTGATTGAAATCTTCAGCGTAACCGCTGGCGTAGAGGCAGCAAGCGAGTTGATTGGCAATCGGCTTGGGCAAGGGAATTTCCTTGTCCAGCACACGGCGGATCCATTTGGCGGTACTCGCCGCATCCGTCGCATCCGGTAGATCGGGCAGCGTCCGCAGACTTTCGTGCTCAGCTTCAAACAAGGTATCAACCATGCCGCCATGCACGTATTCAAGACGCGGCCGGCGCTTCGGGTGGGCAAAAGGTTCGCCTTCCGTGCCGCGCAGCACCAAACCCCGATTGCCCCGGTCGACGAGAATTCCCCGCAGCAATTCGATGAAGTCCGGATGCGTTGCCGGCGCTACCAACACGGCATCGCCATCAAACGGATTGAGCAGCTTCACCAGACTGTGCGCGCTGTTGCGGACACCCAGCCGGCTACGCAAGTTGAGAAGACTGTGAAGACCGGGACAGAGCGCTGCCAGCGGCAGGAATGCCAGCCCTTTTTCGGCCAGCATGGCCTGCGCCTGCAGCGACGAGCTCATCGGCATAATGCCGAGCTCCCGGAAAATCAGGGCGGAAGTCACCCGGCCGTAGCCTTCCAACAAACCATGAACCAGAACCGGCACGCCGAAACGCTGCAGGAGAAGCGCCAGCAAGGGCGTCAGGTTAGCTTCCTTGCGGGCACCGTTGTAGGTCGGCAAGACTACAGGGCGGACCCGCCCTTCTGGCATATCGAGGCGATTGGTGCGCTCATCGACAGCGGACAGAAAGCCAAGCATTTCATCGAGCGATTCGCCCTTGACCCGCAGCCCGAGAATAATTGCCCCCAATTCAAGGTCGGGCAC
>CAZLPR010000288.1:1582-3154 GCA_964561415.1 uncultured Dechloromonas sp.
ATGGCGGCATAAAGCTGGCAAGCGTCATCGCGTGACAAGTTGCGCGAGCCTTCAGCGCCACGACCGATTTCCTTGATGTAATGTCCGTAACTCATAGTCTCCTCTTTCTGCGATCAGGCTGGCGCGGCTTGTTTTGCGCCGGATTCTGCCACCATGCGCTTGATTTCAGGAACGCATGAACCACAGAATGTGCCGCATTTCAGGGTCTGCTGAACTTGGTGCAGGCCGCCGCCAGCAGCGAGAACCTGCTGAATTTGCGTATCGCTGACGTCCGCACACTTGCAGATGATGTTGCGCTGGGGGATATTTCCCGGCGCACTGGCGGTTGGAGCCAGGGCGAAGCGGATCATATTGGCGGCCAGCTCATCTTCCGCCATCGCCCGCTTGAGCCAGGTCTGGGCGAGCGTTTCACCAGCCAGTCGCACGCCGAGCAAGCGCCCATTCAGCGCGATGGCTTTTTTGCTGATATGGCGACTGGCGTCAGCATACAGAATGGCGCCCTGCTCGCCATCCAGGCCGAATAGACGATCCAGCTCGGCAATTTTTTTACTATCGACGGCCACCGCGGCGGCGGCACGAAAGACCACGAGCGGACGCTTCCGACCATACAGATTAACGCTGGCGTACGGATAAGCGGCAAGCAAAGCACGCGCTCGCTGCAGCAATTCAAGCGCTTCCGACTGACTATCGCAACTGCGCAGCACGGTCAGCGGGTAAGGCAGGTCAAGCTTGGTGATCTGGACGGCGGCGTGCTTCAACTCGGGCTGTTGCGAATAGGGGTCGATCGCATTGCAAGCCACGGCGTTGGCGCCCGGGGAGTTAATGAACTGGCTGCCCCAATGCATCGGCAGCCAGGCCCGGCCTTTTTTCAATCCAGCGCGTTCGCTGACCCGAACGATCGTTTCTCCACGCGCGTTACTCACCTTGACCAGATCGCCAGATTCCAGAGCACGATGCCGCATGTCGCACGGGTGCATGGCCAGCAGCGCCTCGTCTTCAAGATTGAAAAGGCGCGGCACCGTCCCCGTTCGGCTCATGCCATGCCAGTGGTCGCGCATGCGGCCGGAGAGCAGGCTAATGGGAAAATCAGGCGTGCGCGGATCGGCTGTCGGCTGGTGCTCAATGGGTACGAAACGGGCTTTTCCGTCGGCCGTGGGAAAATTGCCGTCCTCGTACAAACGCACCTTGCCGGCGCTGGCGCCTTCCGGATAGGGCCATTGCTGCGGGCCTTTGGCTTCGAGCAGCGCATAGCTCAGGCCGGTGATATCGAGATCACGCCGCCGCGTCGTTTCACGATGCTCATTGAAAATTGCTTCCGCATCGGCATAGGGGAACAGCTTTTCGGCATCGGCACGATCCAGCTTCCGGCCAAGCCGGCGGGCGAAATCAACCACAATTTCCCAAGAAAACCACAAAATCCAACCACACTCAATTAAATTCCAAGCTATAAAAGTTTCCCAATAAAAATACGTAATTGTTAATTTTTTTCATTTGCATATTATCTAAGGAACATGCATATGACCCATATTCCTGCGATCTTTTAAAAAAAATTTTAATTAAGTAATGTGGATA
>CAZLPR010000289.1:0-3147 GCA_964561415.1 uncultured Dechloromonas sp.
GGTCCGGCGATGAAAATGGGCTTGGAGGCGGCATCGGACAGCGTGCCGGCTTTCGGGCCGGCCGGAATCAGGACGCTGACGGCTTGCGTGTGGTCGGCCGGATAGCCGCTGCGCGGATCGAGCAGGTGCGGGTAGCGCTGGCCATCGACTTCAAAAAAACGCTGGTAATCGCCGGAAGTGCCGATCGCTTCGCCGTCGGCCAGTTCAACCGTGGCCAGAGGGCCGGACTGGCGCGGGTGCTGGATGCCGACTTTCCATTTGCGGCCTTCCTTGCTGCCCAGCGCCATGATGTTGCCGCCAATGTTGATCAGCGCATTGTTGATGCCCTGGCCGCGCAGGATGACGGCGGCGCGGTCAAGCGCGACACCTTTCAGATAGCCGCCGAAATCGAGGGCGACATCGGGATTGCGGCTGCTGACGGTGTCGTCAGTGATGCTGATATCGGCAATTGACGGCCGGCTGGCCAGCCAGGCTTTGATCTCACTTGGCGCCGGTAGCTCGGCCTTGAATTCGTCCGCCTGAAAGCCCCAAAGCTTGATCAGCCGGCCAATGCCGGGATCGAAAAGGCCGTCGCCCTGGGCGCTCAGTGCTTGCGCCTCGCGGGCAAAGGCCGCTAGTTCCGGGCTGACTTGCTGCGGTCGACCTTGGGAAATGGCCGCATTCAGCGCACTGAGTTCGGAAGGCTGCCAGGCGTGATAGGCCCGATGCAGGCGGTCAAACTCGCGCAGCACGGCGGCGATGGCTTGCCGGCCCTGTTCCTGCTCGCTACTGACGACAAGCACTTCAACCCGCGTGCCAAAAACGTAAGCTTGTTGTTCCTGCAGCGGCGCTCTGCCGCACGCTGCGAGGAGCAGCGCACCGAGCAGGATCAGGCAATACCGCATGCGTGTTCGATTGCGGTGATGAAGGCACCGGCCGCATCGAACCCGGTCTGCTGGCGAATTTCGACCATGCAGGTCGGGCTGGTCACGTTGATTTCCGTCAGGTGCGTGCCGATGACATCGAGGCCGACCAGCATCAGGCCGCGCTTGATCAGAATCGGCCCGAGGGTTTCGGCGATCTCCCGGTCGCGCGGAGACAAGTCCTGGGCGACGCCGGTGCCGCCGACGGCGAGGTTGCCGCGTGTCTCGCCGGCCTTGGGAATGCGCGCCAGACAAAAGGGCACCGGCTGACCGGCAATGAGCAGAATGCGTTTGTCGCCAGCGCTGATTTCCGGCAGATAACGCTGCGCCATCACGGTGCGCGTGCCGTGATGGGTCAGTGTTTCGAGAATGACGTTGCGGTTCGGGTCGTTGCGATGCACGCGGAAAATCTGGCTGCCGCCCATGCCGTCGAGCGGCTTGAGGATGACATCGCGCTGCTCGTCGATAAAATGCTGCAGCTGGTGCGCGTCGCGGGCGACCAGCGTCGTTGGCGTGAACTGGTTGAATTCGCTGATGGCGATTTTTTCCGAATGGTCGCGCAGCGCCCGTGGTTTGTTGAAAATGCGCACGCCAGCCGCTTCCGCTCTTTCCAGCAGCCAGGTCGCGGTGAGGAATTCGAAATCGAACGGCGGATCCTTGCGCATGATGACCGCGTCGAAATTGGTCAGCGGCACCCAGGTCCGGCCGGTTTCGCGATACCAGTCGTGGTCGTCCGGGCGTAGGTGCATGTGCACCGCTTCGCCAAAGACGCCGTTCGGCTGATTAGCCTCTGGTCGGCGCCAGCAGAGCGATGCGCAATCGATGGTGTGAACGTCGTGGCCGTGTTTTTCAGCGGCCCGCATCATCGCAATTGACGAATCCTTGTAGGCTTTCAAAGTCGGCAGCGGGTCGATGATGAAGGCCAGTTTTAGCGACTGACTGCTGCCGCCGAGGAGATGTTTCTCGAAATGAAGTTGTTGGGCCACGGTTTCTCTTTTCAGGAGGTTTCAGGGGCCGAGCGTTCGAGTTCGACTGCGGCCGCCAGACAGGCGAGGCGGCCGACGACGCCGTAGGCATAAAAACGGTTCGGCGCGGCATCGGGATTGTTGCAGCCATAGTCGGGCAGGTTGCAGCCGGTCTCGAAAGCCAGCGGTTCGAAATGCATGCCCGGGGCGTTGAGGTTTTCGTCTTTGCCGCGGCCGGTGTGCACGCGGTAGAAACCGCCAACGACGTAGCGGTCGATCATGTAAATCACCGGCTCGGCGACCGCTTCATTCAGGGTTTCAAATGAATGGACACCTTCCTGAATCAGCACTTCGGAGACTTCCAGTCCTTCCTTGCCGACGCTCATTTTGTTGCGCTGCTTGCGGTTGAGGGCGATCACTTCATCGACATTGCGCACTGTCATCACGCCCATGCCGTAAGTGCCGGCATCGGCTTTGACGACGACGTAGGGCGTCTCGGCGATGCCATATTCCTGGTATTTTTCGCGCACGATATCGAGTACCGCGGCGACGTTGGCCGCCAGGCACTCTTCACCTTGCCGCTCATGGAAATTGACGCTGCGGCAGACGGAAAAAGCCGGGTTGATGCGCCACGGGTCGATGCCGATGGCCTTGGCGAAATCGTTGGCGACTTCGTCGTAGGCGGCAAAATGGTTGGATTTGCGGCGGATCGCCCAGCCGGCATGCAGCGGCGGCAGGAGAACCTGATCTTCCAGATTTTGCAGGATCGCCGGGATGCCGGCCGACAGGTCATTGTTGAGCAGGATGGCGCAGGGATCGAAGCCTTCAAGACCGAGCTTGTTGCCTTTGCGCAGCAGCGGTTCGAGCAGCAGGCTTTGGCCATTGGGCAGTTCGATCGTTGTCGGCCGGGTGATTTCCGGCAGCATCGAGCCGAGGCGAACGGTCAGCCCGGTTTGTTTGAGGATGGCGGCAATCTGCGCGACGTTCTGCAGGTAAAACTGGTTGCGCGTGTGGTTTTCGGGAATCAGCAGCAGGCTGCGCGCCTCCGGACAAATTTTTTCGATGGCGCTCATCGCCGCCTGGACGCAGAGCGGCGGGAAGGCGGCGTTGAGATTCGACTGCCAGTCCCGGGGGGCGGCGCTCTTGTAATTGTTGTACACCGCCAGATTGATCTGTGAAAAGAGCGGCTGCGATCCGGTGGTGCCCGTGTTCATGTGGATGAAGTCATCCGGAAGCGTGAAGGCCTGCCTCACCTCCTTCCAGAACCTTTCCGAACCGGC
>CAZLPR010000290.1:0-3141 GCA_964561415.1 uncultured Dechloromonas sp.
GACATTCTCTAAGTGAGTCGAGGTATGCGCATTTTATTTCTAGCGTTAATGGCGCTGGCATTCGCCGGTTGCAATACCGCGCAAGGCGTAAAAAAAGACGTCAAAATTGGCGCCGAGGCGACTGGCGAAGCTCTGCATAGAGGCGGTGAGGCAGTCGGCAGCGCCTTGAATAAAACGGGTGAGGTCGTTGGTGGCGCTCTCAAGAAATCCGGTGAGGCTGTACAAAAGGTGGTGGAATAATGGATAAATTCGTTCGTCTGGAAGGTTTGGTCGCGCCGCTTGACCGTAATAATGTCGATACCGATGCAATCATTCCCAAGCAGTTTTTGAAGTCGATCAAGCGTTCCGGCTTCGGTCCGAATGCTTTCGATGAGTGGCGCTATATGGATGTCGGCCAGCCCGGGCAGGATGCGGCAGGTCGGCCGAAAAATCCCAATTTCGTTCTCAACCAGCCGCGCTACGAGGGCGCGCAAGTGTTGTTGACGCGCGCCAATTTCGGTTGTGGCAGTTCGCGCGAGCATGCGCCCTGGGCCTTGCTGGATTTCGGTTTCAAGGCGATTGTGGCTGAGTCATTTGCCGATATTTTCTTCAACAACTGCTACAAAAATGGCATCGTGCCCATTGTGTTGCCGGTGAAGGAAATCGAAGCCCTATTTCAGCAAGTCGAAGCAACGCCGGGTTACAAACTGACGGTTGATTTGTCTGCCCAGGCCGTGATTCGTCCAGACGGCTATGGCATTCCCTTCGAGATCGATAACTTCCGCAAGGAGTGTTTGCTCAATGGTTGGGACGACATTGGATTGACGCTACGCCATGCCGAAAAAATACGTGAATTCGAAGAAAAGCGCCGCATCAACCAGCCTTGGCTGTTCGTTTAATAAGGAAAAACGATGAAGATTTGTGTTCTGCCGGGTGACGGCATTGGCCCTGAAATTATCACGCAAGCCGTGCGCGTTCTTAACTCGCTCGATCTGAAGGTCGAACTGGAAGAGGCGCTGCTCGGTGGCGCTGCGGTCGACGCGACGGGTACGCCATATCCTGAAGCCACCCAAAAACTGGCGCGTGAAGCCGATGCGGTGCTGCTCGGGGCTGTGGGCGGACCGCAGTGGGATACGCTGGCCCGTGAAATCCGTCCGGAGCGTGGTCTGCTCGGCATTCGCAAAGACCTCAACCTTTTTGCCAATTTGCGGCCGGCCATTCTTTACCCGGAACTGGCGAACGCGTCCACATTGAAGCCGGAAGTCGTTGCCGGGCTGGATATCCTGATTATCCGTGAACTGACCGGCGACATCTATTTCGGCCAGCCCCGCGGCATTCGCGAAGAAAACGGCGAGCGCGTCGGTTTCAATACCATGGTCTATAGCGAGTCCGAAATCCGTCGTATCGGCCATGTTGCTTTCGCTGCGGCGCGTAAACGCGACAAGCGCGTTTGTTCGGTCGACAAGATGAATGTGCTCGAGTGCACTCAGCTTTGGCGCGACGTGATGATTGAAGTGGCCAAGGATTACCCGGATGTCGAGCTGTCGCATATGCTGGTCGATAACGCCGCGATGCAACTGGTCAAGGCACCCAAACAGTTTGACGTCATGGTGACCGGCAACATGTTCGGTGACATTCTCTCTGACGAGGCTTCGATGCTCACCGGTTCGATCGGCATGTTGCCTTCCGCCTCGCTCGACGATAAGCAAAAGGGTTTGTACGAGCCTTCGCATGGTTCGGCCCCGGATATCGCCGGTCAAGGTGTCGCCAATCCGTTGGCGACCATTTTGTCGGTGGCGATGATGCTGCGTTACACGTTTGGCTTGGAGGAGCAGGCACTTCGCATCGAAACTGCAGTCAAAAAAGTGCTGGCACAGGGTTTCCGAACGGGTGATATTTACGAGCGTGGGACTAATCGGGTCGGTACCCAGGAAATGGGCGACGCCGTGCTGGCGGCGCTCTGAGTCGAGATTGGATTTGTCGGGCTGCGGGGTTTGAGTGTGTGTTAGCAACTCGACCCGCAGCAATAATTATTTAAGGATAATGCTATGAAAAAAGTCGGTCTGGTCGGTTGGCGCGGGATGGTGGGCTCGGTCCTCATGCAACGTATGGTGGAAGAAGGCGATTTCGCCCACATCGAACCCGTGTATTTCTCGACCTCTGCTGCCGGCGGCAAAGCCCCGGTTTTTGGCGGCAAGGAGGCTGTGCTGCCTTTGCAGGACGCTGCTGCGGTCGACGCACTAAAACAGTGTGAAATCATTATCACCTGCCAGGGCGGCGACTACACCAAGGAGGTATTTCCCAAGTTGCGCGCTGCCGGCTGGAATGGCCATTGGATTGATGCCGCCTCCTCATTGCGCATGGCTGACGATGCGGTCATCGTGCTTGATCCCGTCAATATGCACGTCATCAAGGATTCGCTGGCCAAAGGCGGCAAGAACTGGATTGGCGGTAACTGTACGGTTTCCCTGATGCTCATGGGTCTCGGTGGCCTGTTCCAGAATGACCTGATCGAATGGGCCACGTCGATGACCTATCAGGCCGCTTCCGGTGCCGGTGCGCAGAATATGCGGGAACTGATCGCGCAGATGGGTGCTATCCACTCGTCGGTGGCCGACCTGCTGGCCGACCCGGCTTCGGCCATTCTCGACATCGATCGCAAGGTGGCTGAAACGATCCGTTCGGATGCTTTCCCAAAAAAGAACTTCCGCAACACGCCGCTTGCCGGCTCGCTGATTCCGTGGATCGACGTGCCCTATGAAAACGGTCAGTCGAAGGAAGAATGGAAGGGCGGCGCCGAATGCAACAAGATACTCGGCAAGCCGGCCTTTCGTGCGGCGGGGTCGATCCCGATTGATGGGCTGTGCGTGCGCATTGGCGCGATGCGCTGTCATAGTCAGGCACTGACCATCAAGCTGAAAAAAGATGTGCCGCTGGACGAAATTTCGGACATGTTGGCCAGGGCTAATCCATGGGCAAAAGTCGTGCCGAATGATCGCGAAATTTCTGAGCGCGAATTGACGCCGGCTGCGGTCACCGGGACGCTGACCGTGCCGGTTGGCCGTCTGCATAAAATGGCCATGGGGCCGGAATACCTTGCGGCCTTCACCTGCGGCGACCAGTTGCTGTGGGGCGCTGCCGAGCCGCTGCGCCGCATGCTGC
>CAZLPR010000291.1:0-3128 GCA_964561415.1 uncultured Dechloromonas sp.
GCTTGCGGCAGGCCGAAAAGTTCGCGGCCTTTTTCGAACAACGGCGTTTCCGGCGAGTTGAGATATTTGGGTTCGCCCTGATCGATGATGCGTCCGCCGAAAGCGATGATGTCGCCTTTTTGATTGATGATCGGGATCATCAATCGGTCGCGGAAGCGGTCATAGCGGCGGCCGGCTTCGTTTTCGATAATCAGGCCCGCTGTTTTCAATTCCTCGGCGTTGTAATCAGGAAAGATGGCCTGCAGGTTTTGCCAGCCATCCGGGGCGTAGCCCATGCCGAAGCGTGCCGCCACTTCTCCGGTCAACCCGCGTTTCTTGCAATATTCGACGGCGCGTGGCGAGGCCTTGAGCTGGTCTTTGTAATACTGGGCCGCACGCGCCATGATTTCGATCAGCGTCCGCGTCTGGCCGGGCTTCTCGTCATTGAAGCTGCGTCCTTCGCTTTCCGGCACCTGCATACCGGCGCGGCTGGCGAGTTCCTTGATGGCATCGACGAAGCCCATGCCTTGATATTCCATGACAAAGCTGATCGCCGTGCCATGGGCGCCGCAGCCGAAGCAGTGATAAAACTGTTTCGTCGGGCTGACCGTGAAGGATGGCGATTTTTCGTTGTGGAAGGGGCAGCAGGCGGCGTAGTTGGCGCCGGCTTTTTTGAGCGGAACGTAGCCATCGACCAGGTCGACGATGTCAACCCGGGCCAGCAGATCCTGGATAAAGGAATCCGGGATCATTTCAGGATCGAGTGCTTAGGATCGAGGATCAAGCGACAATTTCCAGAAAACTCGGCCTTGACGGTTATCAGTTGGCAAGTGCAGCCTTGACCAGTTTCGACACTTCCGCCATGTCGGCTTTGCCAGCCAGGCGTGGCTTGAGGACAGCCATCAGCTTGCCCATGTCGGCCGGGCCTTTGGCGCCGGTTTCGGCCACCGCGACGGCCACGACGGCCGCAGTTTCTTCCGTGCTCATTTTCTCCGGCAGGTAAGCGCCAAGAACGGAAATTTCAAACTTCTCACCATCGGCCAATTCCTGGCGGCCGGCCGCTTCGTACTGGGTGACGCTGTCTTTGCGCTGTTTGGTCAGCTTTTCAATAACGGCAACGGCGGCGGCGTCGTCGAGTTCGACGCGCTCATCGACTTCCTTCTGTTTGACCGCGGCGAGGAGCAGGCGGATGGCTGATAGTTTGGCGGTTTCCCTGGCCTTCATGGCTGTCTTCATGTCTTCGGTGATGCGTGCTTTCAGGCTCATTTTGGTTTTCCTTGGGAAAAGTCGTCGGGAAAAAAGATAAAGCCGCCGGCTTTAGGGGCGGGCGGCTTTTTTGGCTTACGAAATGTACTGGATTAGTACAGTTTCGGCGGCAGGGTCAGGCTGCGGAGGCGCTTGTGCTGACGTTTGACGGCTGCGGCTGCCTTGCGCTTGCGCTCGGCGGTGGGCTTCTCGTAAAAATCACGGGCGCGCAGCTCGGTCAGTAGACCTGTTTTTTCGACAGTGCGCTTGAAGCGGCGGATCGCAACTTCGAACGGCTCATTTTCCTTGACACGAATGTTTGGCATGTAAATCACCCCCTTCCGTTAGGCACCCGCCAGTCAAGTAAGAGGCGGTGTGCGCAGATTTGATTCCGCCTGTTTGCGGATAGCCGGCAAGTATATTGCAAAAGACCTTGGCGCCTCAAGTGATAAAATGCGCGCCATGCTAGTTCTGGGTATTGAATCCTCCTGCGATGAAACCGGTATTGCGCTCTATGACAGCGCAGCCGGACTCCTGTCGCACGCTTTGCATTCGCAGGTGGCGATGCACGCCGAGTACGGCGGCGTGGTGCCGGAACTGGCCTCGCGCGACCACATCCGGCGGGTGGTGCCGCTTTTGCGGGAAACTTTTGAGCGTGCCGGGCGGCAGCTGGATGACGTTGACGCCATCGCCTATACCCGGGGGCCGGGGCTTTCCGGCGCACTGCTGGTCGGTTGCGCCTTTGCCGAGGCCTTGGGCGTGGCGATCGACAAGCCGACCCTGCCGGTGCATCACCTCGAAGGTCATTTGTTGTCGCCATTGCTGTCGCGCGATCCGCCGAGCTTCCCGTTTGTCGCACTGCTGGTTTCAGGCGGGCATACGCAGTTGATGCGGGTGGAAGGCGTTGGCCGCTACGAATTGCTCGGCGAAACGCTGGATGATGCGGCCGGCGAAGCGTTTGACAAGAGCGCCAAGCTGCTCGGTCTGCCCTACCCCGGCGGCGCCTTGCTGTCGAAATTGGCGGAACAGGGGCGGCCGGGCGCCTATAAGTTGCCGCGCCCGATGTTGCATACGCCTGATCTGAATTTCAGTTTCTCCGGTCTGAAAACGGCGGTGCTGACGCTGGTGCGCGAGCAGGCCGAACTTTCTGAGTGCTTCAAGGCGGATGCGGCCTGTGCCTTTCAGGAGGCGATGGTCGAGGTTCTGCTCAAGAAGTCGCTGAAGGCAATGAAGCAGACCGGCCTCAAGCAGCTTGTCGTGGCGGGTGGCGTTGGGGCCAATCGACAGCTGCGGTCAACGCTCAATGAAGAGGCAAAACGCAAACGTTTCCGGGTCTATTATCCGGAGCTGGAATTCTGTACCGACAATGGCGCGATGATCGCGCTGGCCGGTTGCCTGCGCCTTCAGGCCGGGACGCTGGCGAAAGCGGCCGGCAGCTTTTCCGTGCAGCCGCGCTGGCCCTTGATGGAAATGTCGGCCAGCGGCACGAAGTAGGAAATTGGCCATATTTCACGGTCGACCGTGGAAATCGCCCTCTTTTTCTTTCGCTTTGGGCAATCTTTGCAGGGTGGATGGCTTTTGCAGCACTTCTTTCCCATTGTCTGGACTCCTTGCGTAAAAAAGCCCGGGTTGCCCCCGGGCTTGGCCTTTAAATCTAAACGACGAGGCCGAGTGCCTTGGCAACGCCAGCGCCATAGGCCGGATCGCACTTGCTGCAATTGCCGATATGGCGGCGCTTGATTTCCTCCGGCGCATCGCCCATGGCGCGGGCGGTGTTGTCGAACAGTGTTTGCTGCTGCGCCAGCGTCATTAGCCGGAACAGGGCGCGCGGCTGCGAGTAGTAGTCATCGTCGTCCTCGCGGAAGTTCCAGTGGTCGGCGGCACCGTTGATGGCTAGCGGCGGT
>CAZLPR010000292.1:0-3111 GCA_964561415.1 uncultured Dechloromonas sp.
AGGCGAGCCGGGTTCGCAAGCCGACGCGGGAGGATGAAACCGTGGCCAAGCATCAGAAGGTGCTGGCCGAGGCGCTGGTCATGGCGCAGGCGATTGACTATGAGCAGCCGCAAGTCATGCGGCCGGCGATGAATAAAGGCAAAAAGCCGGGCAAACCGGCGAAGCCGCCCAAGGTCAAAAAGCTCAAACTGGTGCGCGATAGCTACGCCATGCCCGAGGCTGAATATGCGCAAATCAACGAACTTAAAAAGCGCCTGAGCGCACTCGGCGCTGAGGTAAAAAAGAGTGAATTGTTGCGCGGCGGCATTGCCGCGCTGGTCGCTTTGGGCGATCTTGAGCTGAAGACATTGATCGACGGTGTCGAGCGCATCAAGACCGGTCGACCGGCGAAATAGGCGGAAATCCACTTTGTTACGGGCTGTCATTTGGCTGTAACAAAGCAGCAGTAACCTGCACAGCGTTGTCTATCCCAACTCTGTGCAGGAGCACCTAATGATCAAGAAATCCATCCTCGTTCCATTCATGGCTGCGGCCGGTGTTGCCCTTTTTGGCGCCCAGGCGGCGCATGCTGATATCGTCAAGATTGACGGCTCTTCGACGGTTTATCCGATCACCGAGGCGGTGGCTGAAGAGTTCCAGAAAGCCAAAAAGAACGCCATCAAAGTCACCGTCGGCATTTCCGGTACCGGTGGCGGCTTCAAGAAATTCTGTCGCGACGAAACCGATTTCTCCAACGCTTCGCGTCCGATCACGGCCAAGGAAATGGCTGCCTGTAAGGCGGCTGGCGTCGAGTACGTCGAAATGCCGGTTGCTTATGACGCGCTGACAGTCGTCATCAATCCGAAAAATGCTTTCCTCAAGCAGGCAACTGTTGAGGAAATGAAGAAGCTGTGGGAGCCGGCAGCCCAGGGCGTGGTCATGAAATGGAATCAGGTCAACCCGGCCTGGCCAGATGCGCCGGTCAAGTTGTTCGGTGCCGGCGCCGATTCCGGCACCTTTGAATATTTCACCGAAGCCATGGTTGGCAAGCCCAAATCCTCGCGCGGCGATTACACGGCTTCAGAAGACGACAATGTGCTGGTTCAGGGTGTTTCCCGCGACGTCAATGCCATCGGTTATTTTGGCTATGCTTACTATGCCGAAAACACCGCCCGCCTGAAGGCGCTGCCGATTGTCAATCCGAAGACCGGCAAGGCCGTCGAGCCATCCGCAGCCAATGTTGAAAATGGCACCTACGCACCACTTTCCCGCCCGATCTTTCTCTATGTCAAGGTTAAGTCCTTGCAGAAGCCGGAAGTCAAGGAATTCGTCGAGTTCTACATGAAGCACGGCGCAGCCCTGACCAAGGAAGTGAAATACGTCCCGTTGCCGAAGTCGGCGTATGAGGGCAATCTCAAACACGTCAATGAGTTGAAGAAGGGCACCGTGTTTGGCGGTCACAATGAAATCGGTATCACCGTTGAAGATGTGCTGAAGCGCGAAGCTAAGATGTAAACTGCGCGCGGGTAGTTTTCTGCCCGTTGCGAAAACCCGGCCCCAGAGGGGCTGGGTTTTTATCCGAAAGGGTTCTTCAAGTGAGTTATGCCATGTCTTCTTCCAACGCTTCCGACCTGCCTCAGGTCAGCGACCGTCTGGCTAAAAACGCCATGCGCCACGTTAGCGAACGCCTTATCGAAATGGTGCTGTTCGCGGCGGCAGCGGTCTCGGTGCTGACCACGGTTGGTATCGTCTATGTTCTCGTTTCCGAGTCCTTTCATTTTTTCCAGACGGTCAGCATCGTTGATTTTTTGACCGATACGCAATGGACGCCGCTCTTCGACGATGCCCACTACGGCATCATGGTGCTTATTTCCGGCACCCTCGTTTCATCCGGCGTCGCACTGCTCGTCGCCATCCCGATGGGCACGATCATCGCCATCTACCTCTCCGAATTTTCCAACGCCAAAGTGCGCGAAGTTGCCAAGCCGGTGCTTGAGTTGCTCGGCGGCATTCCGACCATCGTCTTCGGTTACTTTGCGCTGTTGATCGTGACGCCGCTGTTGCAGAAGGTTTTCCCGGAATTGCCGGGTTTCTCCTTGCTTTCTGCCGGCCTCGTCATGGGCATCATGATCGTGCCCTATATTGCCTCGCTCTCTGAAGATGCCATGCGCGCCGTGCCGATGAGCATGCGCGAAGGCTCCTACGCGATGGGCGCGACGAAACTCTATACGGCCATTCACGTGGTGGTGCCGGCCGCGGTTTCCGGCCTTGCCGCTTCCTACATTCTCGGTATTTCGCGTGCCGTTGGCGAAACGATGATTCTTGCCGTGGCCGCCGGCATGCAGCCGAATTTGACCTGGAACCCGATGGAACCGGCCGCCACCATCACGTCTTACATTGTGCAAGTGGCGCTCGGCGATTTGCCGCATGGCTCGATCGGCTATCAAACCATCTTTGCCGCCGGCCTCACCTTGCTGCTTATTACGCTGGTTTTCAACATTGCTGGCCAGTGGCTACGCCGTCGCTTCCGGGAGGCTTATTAAAATGCAGGCTTTGACGACTGAACAAATCCGCACGCTGATTGCGCGCGGCAAAATGAAAGACACGCTGTTCCAGGCCATTGGCATTCTCTGTCTCGGCATTGCCTTGCTGGTTATTTTTCTGCTCGTCAGCGACATGCTGATGCGCGGCATCGATCGCCTAAGTCTGGATTTCTTCACCAACTTCGCCTCGCGCCGGGCCGGCCAGTCCGGCATTCTTTCGGCCTGGGTCGGGACGATTCTGGTCATGCTGGTGACTGCCATGGCAGCCGTGCCGCTCGGTGTCGCAGCCGGTGTTTACCTTGAGGAATACGCCAAACGCAACTGGATAACCGACATCATCGAGATCAATATCACCAATCTGGCCGCGGTGCCGTCGATTGTTTATGGTCTGCTCGCCCTCGGTGTCTTCGTTTATGCCTTCGGCTTCGGCCAGAGCATTTTGTCGGCCGGCCTGACGCTGGCCCTGCTCATTCTGCCGATTGTCATCGTCTCGACTCGCGAAGCCATCCGCGCCATTCCGGCGATGATCCGCGAAGGCTCGATGGCGGTCGGCGCGACGCGCTGGCCAACCTGCCGCTACCACCTCATT
>CAZLPR010000293.1:0-3108 GCA_964561415.1 uncultured Dechloromonas sp.
AACCTGAAGGGTTTCGGCCTCGAAGAGCTGGGCATTCCGACCGGGCGCACGGTCGACACCAACGAATTCCTGCAAACCAATTACCCGAACATCTATGCCGCCGGCGATGTCGCCGGACCTTTCCAGTTCACGCATACGGCAGCCCATCAGGCCTGGTATGCCGCGGTCAACGCGCTTTTTGACCCAATAAAGAAATTCAAGGCCGATTACTCGGTGATCCCCTGGGCCACCTTCGTCGAACCCGAAGTCGCCCGGGTCGGCCTCAACGAACTGGAAGCGAAGGAAAAAGGCATTCCCTGCGAAGTCACGACCTACGACCTCGACGATCTCGACCGGGCGATTGCCGACAGCGAGGCGCACGGCTTCGTCAAGGTACTGACCGTGCCGGGCAAGGACAAGATCCTCGGCGTCACCATCGTCGGCGAGCATGCCGGCGACCTGATCGCCGAATACGTGCTGGCCATGAAGCAGGGCATCGGGCTGAACAAGATCCTCGGCACCATCCACATCTACCCGACGCTGGCCGAGGCCAACAAGTACGCCGCCGGCAACTGGAAGAAGGCGCACGCGCCGCAGCAACTGCTGACCTGGGTCGAACGCTTCCATGCCTGGCGCCGGGGGTAAGCCCGATGTCGCCGATGAATTCGCTGACCCGATACGTCGGTAGCGGGCTGGCCCGGGTTGGCCAGCAGTACGACCTGAAGAAGGTTATTGATCTGGCCCGTTACCTGATCCCGACACCCCCCGTGCCGCAATGCTGGCGGCGCCGAATATTGTCGCTGGGCAGCGGCGATCCGACGCGAGCCATCTGCTCAACCCTGATCGCCCAAGGCTTCCAGTCGGTACGCTATCCCATCCTGCCCGGCATCGCATGGCGTGCCGCCGATTACCAGGACTACCCAGGCTGTATTGAGAAAATACAGAGGATTCTCCATCACAGCCTGTTCGTTCCCCGGGATTTCGATGTATCGCCGTATTTTCAGGTCATCAAGCCAACGCGGGAACCCGGATTCGAGTACCGCCCACTGAACTGGGCCGACCGTTTGAACGCGGCGGCACCGGTCGAGGCCATCGCATGAGCATTCGTATCCTGGCCTGCCTGGCCGTCATCAGCCTGCCCAGCGCAACCCAGGCGGAGTCACTCTGGGTCGGCAAATTCAACACGGCCGATACCGCCATTCCTGCCCCGTGGAAAATCGAACACCTCGACCCGAGCGTGCCGCCGACCTAATACGCGGTACGCCAATGGGACGGCGTGGCGGCCATTGAGGCCAAGGCAAAGAAAAGTATGGCTTTGCTCGGTCGGACACTTGCGGTCAACCTGAAAAAAACGCCTATTTTGTGCTGGCAATGGCGGATCGAGGCGCCCGTTGCCGCTGCCGACATGACCCGAAAATCCGGTGACGATTACGCCGCCCGGGTCTATCTGACCTTCGCGGTGCCGCCGGATCAACTGAATTTTGGCACCCGGACCAAGCTCCGCCTGGCGCGCACGATCTACGGCGGCCAGGTGCCGGATGCGGCGTTGAATTACATCTGGAACAACCGCAACCCAATCGGCACCTTGCAGGTCAACGCCTATACCGACCGCGCACGCATGCTGGTACTGCGCTCCGGTGCAGGACAGGCTGGCACCTGGGTGCAGGAACAACGGAATGTCCTGGCGGATTTTCATCGGGCATTCGGTGAAGTCAGTGGCGAATTGCAAGGACTGGCCATCGCTTCGGACACCGACAATACCGGCGAAGAAGCCCATGCCGGGTTTGCGGATTTCCGCTTTGTTGAAACGGAAGATGCCTGCCCGATCACCCAAAATTAATCCAAACTGTAAGAATTTGGGCCGGCGAACGACTAATGGAGGTAACAAAGACTTGGGGCAAACATGTTGGCATTCATAGGCGGAACAGAAATTTACGCGATTGACGATAGTGCCGTCGTTGAGGAAGTCGAAATTCGCCAGGCGCTGGCTGTTTCGATGCTGACACCGGACTCTGCCTTGTCGGAACAACAGCGCCATTGGCTTGATGGTTCTCAGGCGATAAAGCCATGAATGCCCCCAGCCTATCCATCATCATCCCTGTACTCAACGAAGCCAACGGCATCGTTCAAGTGCTCGAACGCCTGCAGGAATTTCGCAGGCAAGGCGCTGAAGTCATCGTGGTCGATGGCGGCAGTACCGATGGCACGGCAGAGCATGCCCGCTCCCTGGCCGATTGCGTGACGACTTCCCGGCGCGGCAGAGGTCTGCAGATGAATGCCGGAGCGGTGCTGGCCAAGGGGGACGTACTCTTGTTTCTTCATGCCGACACGCGTCTGCCGCTTTCCGCGTTGGCCTTGGTCAGCGAAGCCGTCGGCAACGGAGCCTGCTGGGGTCGCTTCGACGTTTACATTGAAGGGTCGGTCGGTGGTCTCGGCATGGTGGCGTTCATGATGAACTGGCGCTCCCGCCTGACCGGCATTGCGACTGGAGATCAAGCCATATTCGTTACGCGTGAGGCGTTCCAACGCCACGGCGGATTCCCGGCCATCCCCTTGATGGAAGACATCGTGTTTTCCGGACGGATGCTTAATGAAGCTCGACCCGTCTGCCTCTCGGAAAAGGTTACGACCTCCGGCCGGCGTTGGGAAAAACATGGCCTGTTGCGCACCATCCTGGCGATGTGGTGGCTGCGTCTGCGATTTTTCCTCGGTGCCAGTCCGAACGATCTGGCGCGAGCGTATGGATATATCCCCCATGAATCCTGAAAACACGCCGCGTATCGAAGTGGCTATTCTGGCCAAGGCGCCCATTCCCGGCTTGGCCAAGACACGCCTGATTCCGCATTTGGGTGCCGACAGGGCCGCTGCCCTGCAACGCTGGTTATTACACCGCACGGTGGCTGCGGCCGTGATCGCAGATATTGGGCCGGTAAGTTTGTGGTGTGCCCCGGAGATTCATCACCCGGAGTTTGCCGTTTGCCGTGCATTTGGCGCAGTGGCGTTGCATCGCCAACCGGACGGTGATCTGGGAGAGCGCATGCATGCCGCCATCGCCGCATCGTCGACGCCGGCAGGCACGCTGGTCATCGGCACCGATTGTGCGGTGCTCACCCCAGGCCTGCTGCGACA
>CAZLPR010000294.1:0-1856 GCA_964561415.1 uncultured Dechloromonas sp.
CTTACGCGGTGGCTGCGCCGGACGGTTATTCGGTGATGTCCGGCGGTTTGGCCCGGGTAGCCAGCGGCGCCAATGCCCGCATCATCTCAATGCAGCGTGGCGGCTCCTCGAAAGATGTCTGGGTGTTGACCGACGGCCCGGTCAGCCAATTCTCTCTGTTGAAACCCTCGGTTGGCGTGCGCGACCTGGTGCGTGCCGGTGCTAATTTATCGTCGCGCGTGGTCGAAAATCTGTTCTGGCTTGGCCGCTATTCCGAACGCTTCGACAACAGCGCCCGTATGTTGCGGGTGGTCTTGAACCGACTCGTCGGCTCCGGTGGAGAAAAGACGCCGGCCGTTGCCGCATCGCTCGAAATGGCCCTGCAGCTGGGTATTTTGCCCAAGCCGGAAGAAGATGCCGAAGTTGGCGAGGGCAGCGAGCATGTCTTGCTCGAAGCAATTTACGACCCGAACCAACCGGGAAGCCTGGCCGGCAATATTCGCCATTTGATGTGGTCGGCGACGCATGTGCGCGAACGCCTGTCACTCGATCACTGGCATTCGCTGAACCGCCTGCAGCGTGAGCAGCAACAGGCGCAAAAAACGCATCCGACGCTGACCGAAGCGATTGCCTTTCTCGATCGCGTGCTCGGCGTTTCGTCGTCGCTGACCGGTTTTGCGATGGATAACATGACGCGCGATGATGGCTGGCGTTTCCTGATCATCGGCCGCCGTCTGGAGCGCCTCTCCTTCCTGGCGCTGGCTGTGGCCAATTTTCTCCGCATTCCCTCGGCACGGGGTGTGGGTTGTCTCGAATCCCTGCTTGAACTGACTGATTCGATCATCACCTATCGCTCGCGCTATTCGCGTTCGCCGGAATTGCTGCCGGTGCTTGATCTGCTCGTTTTCGACGAAAGCAATCCGCATGGCGTGGTCTTTCAAGCCAGCGTGCTGGCGCGTTACCTTGACCGCATGGCGCGGGAGCTTGGTGAAGCCAATGAAGGCGAACTGGCGCAGGCGTTTGTCGCACTCAACGGTTTTGCGCTTGAAAGCTTGGAGCATCTGCATTTTGTCGATTGCCACGAGTGTTCTGCCTGCCTCGAGATGGCTGGCCTGCTTGAAGCTTTGAATCTGGCTGCGGTCAAGCTCTCGGGCTGGCTTGGCATGCGCTATTTCACGCACGTCGGCGATGTCAGCCGGCAAACGATGGCGCTTTGATCATGGCGGAAAAACCGGTTCGTTATCATGTCGTGCATGAAACGCGTTACGACTATGGCAGTGTCGTGTCACTCTCGCAGCAGCAGCTTCACCTCTCGCCGCGGATTCTCGATTGGCAGCAGGTCATCGAGCAGCAGATCAGGATTGATCCGCCGCCCACCTGGCGGCGTGATGGGCGTGACCCTTTCGGCAATCCGGTGAGCTGGATTGCTTTTCACGCCCCGCATGAGCATTTGTTTCTCCGGTCGACGATGACCATCGCCATCACGCCGCATCTACCCGAAAACATCGCACAGTCGCCGCCCTGGGAAAGGGTCCGGGCTCTTCTGGCCTATGATTCGACGGCGCCGCGAGCCGAAGATCTCGATGCCATGCGCTTTCTTTTCGAGAGCCCGCACGTCCACATCAAGCATGAACTTGCCGCCTACGCGGCCGATTGTTTCCCCCCGGAGCGGCCGATTCTGCTCGGCGCTCAGGCCTTGATGGCGAAGATATTCAAGGAATTCACTTTTGACCCCGAGGCAACCACGGTGTCGACGCCAATTTTGGAGGTGCTGGAAAAGAAGCGGGGGGTTTGTCAGGATTTCGCCCATTTGATGATTGGCTGCCTGCGCGCCCTCGGCCTGGCGGCCCGCTATGTCAGCGGCTATCTGCTGACCC
>CAZLPR010000294.1:1866-2235 GCA_964561415.1 uncultured Dechloromonas sp.
GCGCCTGATCGGGGCCGACGCCTCGCACGCCTGGGTCTCGGTTTATGCGTCGGATTGCGCCAACGACTGGGTTGATTTTGATCCGACCAATAATCTGTTGCCCAATACCGAACACATCACCGTCGCCATCGGGCGCGACTTTGCCGATATTTCCCCGCTGCGCGGCATCATTCTCGGCGGTGGCGGCACCGAGCCGGAAGTGGCGGTGACGGTGACGCCGCTCGATGAAGAAGAGATTCCCGCAGCCTTGCTGGCAAAGCTGTCGGCGCCTGCTGATCAAGCTCAAGCCGAGCTTGAAAAACCGCTCGGCGAAGCGCTGGAAAAGGCTCTGCCACTCGCCAGCGAGAGCAAGGCCTGATGCGCCGTGTC
>CAZLPR010000294.1:2245-3108 GCA_964561415.1 uncultured Dechloromonas sp.
GGCCCGGCCGGTTTGATGGCGGCCGAAATGCTTGCCGCGAGCAGGGCGGCAACGGCTGATCCTGCGACCATGGAAGCCACGGCTGGCCCTCCGGGCAACGGCCTGGAGGTGGCAGTTTTCGATGCCATGCCTTCGGTCGGCCGCAAGTTCCTGATCGCCGGCAAAGGCGGTATGAACATCACCCATAGCGAGCCGCTCTGCGACTTCAAGGCGCGTTACGGTGAGCGGGAAAGTGCGCTTTCGCCGCTGCTTGACGCTTTCGGCCCGGAACAACTGCGGGCCTGGATTCATGAGCTGGGGATTGAAACCTTCGTCGGGACTTCCGGCCGCGTTTTTCCGCTCGGGATGAAAGCTGCTCCGCTGTTGCGCGCCTGGCTGCATCGCTTGCGCCAGCAGGGCGTGCATTTCCATGTGCGGCATCGCTGGCTGGGTTGGCAGGGCGATGCCGGAGACAGTCATTTGCGTTTTTCGACCCCGAGCGGTGAGGTGCAGGTTCACGCCGACGCGGTGATTCTGGCTCTGGGCGGCGGCAGTTGGGCCAAACTCGGTTCCGACGGCGCCTGGCTGCCGTTGCTCGCGGCGCGTGGCGTTTCGGTCGCGCCACTCAAGCCGAGTAATTGCGGTTTTGACGCAGCCTGGAGCGCCCATTTTCGCCAGCGTTTTGCCGGCCAGCCCGTCAAGTCGGTGATCGCCAGCATTGCCGGGCGGGCACAGCAAGGCGAGTTCAACATTACGGAAAACGGCATTGAGGGCGGCTTGATCTATGCGCTATCGGCCCCGTTGCGCGATGCACTGGATCGCGATGGCGCGGCGGCGTTAACGCTCGATCTCGCCCCGGACCGCAGCCTGGCCCGCCTGACCGC
>CAZLPR010000295.1:0-2758 GCA_964561415.1 uncultured Dechloromonas sp.
GGGGCCAGGGCCAGGCGGCGTTGGCTGACCGCCGCGAGAATCCGGGCGCGGGCGGCGTCGTCGGTTGTTGACCAGACGGTGATTTCGTCGAGGGTACGCAAGCAGCCGCTACACAGGCCGCCTGGCGCATTCATCTGGCAGATGTTGATGCAGGGAGAAGGGATCATTGGGCGGGCTTAAAGGAGCATGAATCGGCGTTGTTGATCGCGGACCATTTCAACGGCTTCGAGTGCTTCGTCGCGGCGGATGCGGGCAAACATGGCGAGGTAATGACGTCGGTCGCGGGCAGTTAGTTCCGGGAAATTGAGGGTGTGCAGATCGAGATCGTCGCTGGCTCGTTCGCGGATAATGCCCAGTCTATCCACCGTGATGCTGACGGGCGAGAGGTGCAGCGCCGGTTCGGGCGCGGCGAGAAATTCGGCCAGGGCTGCGAGTAATTGCGCCGGCATCAGGGATGCAGCGCTTTGGTGCAGACGGGCGTCGAGATCGGCCAGATGACGGCTGCCGACGATGTATTCCGGGCCGGGCGTCGTGCCGCGCAGCACGGCAAGATGGGCGCGTTGCACCGAGACGTCGGCGCGCAGACCCTGGCGCTCCAGGCGCAGCGCTTCGACATGGTCGTGAAAGGTGCGGAGCAGGCTTTCGAGCGCCTTGCCGCGCAGTTTTTCATGGGTATGCTCAAGCTGGCAGCAGGGTTCGACCAGCATGTGATCGGCAAAATAGAGCACCTGTTGCGGCACGTCGTTCTGGATGACCTCGCCCTGGCGCTCGATGCCCAATTGTTTCTTGTGTTGGCGGCGGGCGGCAAACAGGGCGTAGAAATGATCGCTTTCCCAGCTTTCCGGCTCGGCAAGAAAATCGCGCACCGCCTGACTGTGGCCGAGCATCTGATCAATGTCATCGGCCGTGGCAAACAGCGCATGCACCAGCGGGTCGTTGGCGAAAGCCTGGCGATTGATCTCGATCGGTCCGGGTAACGCGGCGACCAGACCGTCGCAATAACCCAGCGTGTGTTGCAGCGGAAAGGCCAATTGGCGCTCAAAACCGGGGGCCATTTTGAGCAGCGGGTCGACCAGTTCGGCCACCCTGTCCAGCGCCTTGCCCAGCGCCGGATCGATCGGAGCCTTGGGTTTCAGAAAATCAACAACGGCAGAAAATAGACTCACGCAGGGGCTTTGGCACAGAGCGCCCGGCCGGCTTTGGCGCCGTTCGGGCGGGTGAGGGCGGTGGAAATCCAGTCGCCGATAGCCGCCAGTTTAGCCAGGTCGATGCCCGTTTCAATCCCCAGCCCCTGCAGCAAATAAACCACATCCTCGGTCGCGACGTTGCCGGAAGCGCCCTGGGCATAGGGGCAACCGCCCAGCCCGGCAATCGAGCTGTCAAAAATGCGCATACCCATTTGCAGGGAGGCATAGATGTTGGCAATCGCCATGCCGTAGGTGTCGTGATAATGGCCGGCCAGTTTGGCGATGGGAATGTCGCGGCTGCAGGCTTCGATCAGGCGCTGGATGGATGCCGGGTTGCCGACGCCGATGGTGTCGCCGAGCGAGACTTCGTAGCAGCCCATGGCGATCAGCGTTTTGGCCACTGCCGCCGCTTTTTCCGCATCGACCGCGCCTTCGTAGGGGCAGCCGACGACGCAGGAAACATAGCCGCGGACCTTGATTTCAAGGGAAGAGGCGACCGAAAGAATCGGTTCAAAGCGTTTCAGGCTCTCGGCAATCGAGCAATTGATATTTTTGCGTGAGAATGACTCGGAGGCGGCAGCGAAAATGGCGACTTCGCTGGCCCCGGCCTGAATCGCCGTGTCAAAACCCTGCAAATTTGGCGTTAAAACCGGGTAGACCGTAGCCGGGTGTTTTTTGATGCCCTGCATCACTGCTGCGTTATCCCCCATTTGCGGCACCCACTTCGGCGAGACGAACGAAGTGGCTTCGATGACGCGCACGCCCGCTTCGGCCAGGCGGTTGATCAACTCGATCTTGATCGCCGTCGGGACGACCTGCTTTTCGTTCTGCAGGCCGTCGCGCGGGCCGACTTCGACGATTTTTACTTTGCTGGGAATGGTCATGGTCCGGTCTGTTTAGCTCCCTCCCCTTTATGTTCCGCAGGGACGGTATCCCTTGGGGCAAGGGGAGGGTTGGGGTGGGGATGGGGCACAGGAAGCGCTGCGATGATCGTCTCAAGCACCGCTTTCGTTTCCTGAAAAACCTGATTATTCCAGAAGCGCAGAACGCGAAAGCCGGCGGCTTCAAGTTCCAGTGTTCTAGCTTGATCGTGCGCCAAGGCTTCCGAGTGCTGCCCGCCATCCAGTTCGATGATGAGCTTTGCTTCAAGAGAGACGAAATCCAGTACGTAGTTGTTGAATGGGTGTTGGCGGCGAAATTTGACAGTGAGTTGCTGGCCGCGTAGATGCTGCCAAAGCAGACGTTCTGCCTCTGTGGCATGCTTACGCAAATCCTTGGCGATGCCATTCTTTTGTAGCCATTCGTTGTTCTGTCCGTGCATCTCTGACCCATCCCCACCCTAGCCCTCCCCTTGAAGGGGAGGGGACTTCAGTTTGTCTCGAATTCGACCAGTGCCGTGCCGTCGTCGACCTGTTCGCCGGCCGCGTAGCAGAACGCCTTGACGACCCCGGTGGCGGGGGCGGTGATTGTATGTTCCATTTTCATCGCTTCGAGAATGAGTAGTGGCGCGCCTTTTTCCACCTTCTGGCCGGGCTGGGCGAGGAGGGCGACGACCTTGCCGGGCTTGCCGC
>CAZLPR010000295.1:2774-3101 GCA_964561415.1 uncultured Dechloromonas sp.
GGGCGCCGCCGGCTGCGACCAGATGCAGCGGATCGTCGCGGCGCAGCAAATAGGTCGCGCCTTGCAAAAAGATGCTTCTTTTGTCGTCGACCGCAACCAGGCTGGCCAGCAGCCGGCGATCGTCGAGTTCGACGGCAAACCCGTCGCCCTCAAGCTTTTTGCCGCGCGCCAGCGTCGTTTCGCCGTGCAGCGTGATCTGCCATTGCTCGCCCTGGTAACGTACCTGTGCTTCGATCAGGCTGTCGCCATCCCGGAAGCCGATCATGCGGGCGGCGCAAAGGTTCATTCGCCAGCCGTCGCGCGCATGCCAGGGCGAATGACTGTGAG
>CAZLPR010000296.1:0-2478 GCA_964561415.1 uncultured Dechloromonas sp.
CGGCATCAGGCCGGGCAGGCGTGCGGCGAGCATGGATTTGCCTGAGCCGGGCGGACCGACCATGAGGAGCGAATGGCTGCCCGCGGCGGCGATTTCGAGCGCTCGTTTGGCTTGCGCCTGACCGCGCACTTCGCTCAGATCGGGGAAAATTGGCTGTTTTTCGACGTCGACCGCAGCCGCCGCCGGCAACGGCGCCTGGTCGGCCAAATGGGCGCAAACGTCGAGCAGGGAACGGGCGGAGAGAATATTGCCGGCCCCGGTGAGGGCGGCTTCGCGGGCGCTGGCTTCGGGCAGGATGAAACATTTGCCGTTGTCGGCGATTTGCAGCGCCATGGCGAGTGCGCCGCGGATCGGGCGCAATTCGCCGGAGAGTGAAAGTTCGCCGGCAAATTCGTAATCGGCCAGCGCTTTGGTTGGAATCTGGCTGCTGGCGGCGAGAATGCCGAGCGCAATCGGCAGATCGAAACGCCCGGACTCCTTGGGCAAATCGGCTGGTGCCAGATTGACGGTAATGCGCTTGGCGGGAAATTCGAAGCCGGAATTCAGAATGGCCGCCCGGACGCGGTCGCGGGCTTCCTTGACTTCCGTGTCGGGCAGGCCGACCAGCGTAAAACAGGGCAGGCCGCTGGCGATATGGACTTCGACAATGACCGGCGGAGCGTTCAGGCCATCCAGCCCGCGGCTGTTGGCGATGGCCAGCGCCATGCTGGGCTATTCGCCGGCGCGGGCTTTTTCCAGCGCCGTGACGCGCGCTTCCAGTTCCTTGAGCTTGGCACGCGTGCGCGCCAGCACCTGGGCCTGGATATCGAACTCTTCGCGCGTTACCAGATCGAGCTTGGCAAAGACGCCGCTCATCGCTGCCTTGGCATTTTTTTCAATATCTTTTACCGGCGAATTGGCCAGCAGGGCGCTCATTCTGGCGCCGAAATTTTCAAGTGTTTTGGGATCGAGCATGGGGTTCCTCCGTGGGCCGGAAGTGTAGCACAGGGGTTAGCGCTGCCTTTTGGGGTGGCTGCTCGGCAGTGGTGCGTAACGTTCTGTAGCTGCACGTCTTTGGTGCGTCAGCTAACATGCCATTGTCTTGTAGAGGTATGATTCCTTGATTTTCATCAAAAAAACAGCCTGGCATGCGTCCTGCTAATGCTGTGTTGCACAAATTATCTTTTGCTTCAAATTATTCAATAGGAGAGTAACCATGAACAAGTCCCTGATCGCTCTGGCCCTCGTCGGCGTTTTTGCCGCCCCGGCTTTCGCTGAAGAAATGCCGGCCAGCCCGCACACCGTGACCGGTAATGTCAGCCTCGCGACTGACTACATCTTCCGCGGCATTAGCCAGACCAACCACAAGCCAGCCATTCAAGGCGGTTTCGACTATAGCCATGCGAGCGGTCTTTATGCTGGCACCTGGGCGTCGAATGTCGACTGGGTCTCTCCGGCGATTGAAGACAACAACAGCATGGAGTGGGACTTTTACGCGGGTTACAAAGGTGCTGTGACGGGCGATATTTCCTATGACCTCGGCGTTTTGCAGTACTACTATCCGGGCGACGAAAAGGCGGGCGTTCCGGAAGCCGATTCAACCGAGATCTATGCTGCGGCCAGCTGGAAATTCCTGACTTTGAAGTATTCGCACACGGTTTCTTCCCACCTGTTCGGCTGGACGGGCTATTCAAACGGCGCCTACAACAACGACAACACACGTGGGAGCGGCTATTTCGATTTGTCCTCCAGCTTTGACCTCGGCGATGGCTGGGGCGTTGGTGCTCACGTCGGGCATCAGACGATCAAAAACAATAGTGCCGCTTCTTACACAGACTGGAAACTTGGCGTGACCAAAAATGTTGGCTTCGGCGTGGTTGGGCTGGCCTACACCGACACCAATGCCAAGGGTTGCGGCGATACCGATGCTCAGTATTGCTGGGGTGCCAATGCCGACAAAGATGTCGGCAAGGCGCGCGGCGTACTTTCCTTCAGCAAGTCTTTCTAAATCCAAATCGCTTTAAAACTCCCCCGCCGGTGTGCCGGCCGGTGCCAGCGGGGGCGTAAAACTTCAATATTATGAGGAATACTCATCATGAAATTCGTTACCGCCATTATCAAGCCGTTCAAGCTTGACGAAGTGCGTGAAGCTTTGTCTGCTATTGGCGTTCAGGGCATCACGGTCACTGAAGTGAAGGGTTTCGGCCGGCAAAAAGGGCATACCGAGCTTTATCGAGGTGCTGAATATGTCGTCGACTTTCTTCCCAAGGTGAAAATCGAGGCCGCTGTCCGGGCCGATCAAATCGATCAGATCATTGAAGCCATCGAAAAATCCGCCAGCACCGGCAAGATCGGTGACGGCAAGGTTTTTGTCTTCGATCTTGAACAAGTCGTGCGTATCCGGACCGGTGAAACCGGCACCGACGCCCTCTAAGGAGCGAGTCATGAAACGCTTATTTGCATTGCTAGCTTTGGTCGGCGCCGTCGGTTTCGGCGCCC
>CAZLPR010000296.1:2551-3093 GCA_964561415.1 uncultured Dechloromonas sp.
GGCTGCCGAACCGGCCGCCGCCGCGGCGCCGGCTCTGGTTCCGAACAAGGGCGATACGGCCTGGGTTCTGGTCTGTGCCGCGCTGGTCATCCTGATGTCCATCCCCGGCCTGGCCCTGTTTTACGGCGGCCTGGTCCGCACCAAGAACATGTTGTCGGTGCTGATGCAGGTTTTCGTCGTCTTCTCGCTGATTACCGTGCTTTGGGTGGTTTATGGCTACTCGGCGGCATTCACTGAAGGCAACGCTTTCTTCGGGACACTCGATAAGCTCTTCCTGAAAGGCGTCACGCCGGAAGCATTGGGCGCCACCTTCTCCAAAGGGGTGGTCATTCCCGAACTGGCTTTCGTGATCTTCCAGGGCGCTTTCGCGGCTATTACCTGCGGCCTGATCGTCGGTGCTTTTGCTGAACGCGCCAAGTTTGCGGCCATCCTGGTCTTTATGGTGATCTGGTTCACGCTGTCCTATATTCCGATGGCGCACATGGTCTGGTACTGGGCGGGTCCGGATGCCTACACCGATGCTGCGGCGGCTGAGATTGCCG
>CAZLPR010000297.1:0-3067 GCA_964561415.1 uncultured Dechloromonas sp.
CAACGCTGCAGCCAGATCTGACGCGGCGTTGAGGCGAGCAAATCAGCGCCGCGCACAATGTCGGAAATACCCTGAAAATCATCGTCGACCGCAACCGCCAACTGATAGGCGAACAAGCCATCCGCCCGCCGCAAAACGAAGTCACCGACATCAGACGCAAGCTGCTGCACAATCTGCCCCTGCAAGCGATCGACAAAAACCAGCGGAAGATCATTCACCCGGAGCCGCCAGGCCCGCACCAAACGGCCATCCGGCAAGCCATTCCGACAAGTGCCGGGGTAAGCCAGCCCGCCATCAATCGCTGGCCGGCTGGCGGAATCGGCAATTTCCTTGCGCGAACAGGCGCAGCCATAAACCAGGCCAGCCGCCTGCAAATATGCCAAGGCCTCGGCATAGGCCTCAAGCCGCTGGCTCTGCCAAAGCACCGGGCCGTCCCATTCGAAGCCAAAGGCTTCCAACGTGGCGAGAATCTGCTCAGCCGCTCCGGGCACATTGCGCGACGTATCGACATCCTCCAGCCGCAGCAACCACTCGCCGCCCTGTGTCCGGGCATCGAGATAACTGCCGACAGCGGCAACCAGCGAGCCAGAATGCAATGGCCCGGTTGGCGATGGGGCGAAACGCCCCCGATATTTCGGCTGCATGCGCTTACTTGAAAAGTGCCTCAAACAAATCAGGCGCCAGAATAGCAAAGCGCCGACTCTCCAAATCAAATTCGACCACTTGGGTAAGCGGCCCGGCGATGATCGCGGCCTCGTAAACCATCCATGAAAGTTTGCCAACCGCTAACCGAAATGGCGCCAGCGCATGGCCACGTTGCATCTCGGCGAGCATGTGGCGTAAAGGAAAAGCGGCGCGATACAACGCAAACGTCACATGCGGCACGAAGCCCGATTTTTCAGCATCGGCATCGAGAATCTGGCGCAAATTTTCAACACCACCCTCCAGATCGCGCACCGAAAAATAAGCGGCTGAGGTAAAGCTGTCCGGCGCCCCAATTTCAAGGCAAAACGGCTTCGACATAGCACGCTGCAGCGCCTCGCGCTGCGTGACGAAACTGGCCAAACCGTAATCATCGGCAAGCTTTGGCTGGGCGACCGGAAAACCACAAAGCCCGACGGTCAGATGCGGTTGCCGAACGTAGCCCGCCAACCCGTAGTTGCTCAATACTCGGCGCAGGGCGGCGCTGGCTTGGCACAAAACCGGAATATCGAGATCAAGCGCCCAAACTGCATACAACGCCCGCCCCCGCCGCCAATCGACAAAATCCTTTTGCTCGCTAGGCAATGTCAGCAAAGGCATAACGTCGCTTTGACGCATTGAACAGCACAAAGATCACGTTTAACCATTGCCAACAAGGCAGTCCTGAATAAGCAGATCGCGAATTTTAAGCTTGCGCGGCAGTTTTTGATTAATCGCCGCACCGTCACCAGCGCCGATCAAAGAAGACGGCAAAATGAAAGCGCCCCCGGCATTAAACCTTTTCAGGTATTAGCACTCCGATACAGCGAGTGCTAAAATTAAACAAATACTTGAAGGAGAACATGACGTTATGACCCAAGCCTTGACACTTCACTTCCCCTCGGCGGTTGGCAACATCGATGCTTATATTCAGGCGGCGAATCGTTACCCAATGCTTTCCGAGGCTGAGGAGATCGGGCTGGCTGAGCGTTTCCACAATGACGGAGATGTGGAAGCGGCGCGCCAGTTGGTGCTCTCGCATCTTCGCTTGGTGATCTCCATCGCCCGCGGCTATCTCGGCTACGGCCTGCCGCATGCCGACCTGATCCAAGAGGGCAATATCGGTCTGATGAAGGCGGTAAAGCGCTTTGATTCCGGGCGTGGCGTGCGTCTGGTTTCCTTTGCCATGCACTGGATCAAGGCCGAGATTCACGAATATATTTTGAAAAACTGGCGGCAGGTCAAGGTGGCCACGACCAAAGCCCAACGCAAGCTGTTTTTCAATCTGCGCAGCCTGAAAAACAGCTACGAAGGAATCGATACGCTGTCCGGCACGCAAGCGACCGAGGTGGCGACGCGCCTGGGCGTCAAGCAAGCCGAAGTGATCGAAATGGAAACCCGTCTCACCGGCCGCGATATGGCGCTGGACGGCAATGTCGATGACAGCGACGACGCTTTCGCACCGATCGATTACCTCGCCGACTCACGCTACGAGCCGACCCGCGTGCTGGAAAATAAGGCGATTGCCCACTTGCAGGGCGAAGGCCTGCATGCCGCGATCAAGACGCTGGACCCGCGTAGCCGGCGCATCATCGAAACGCGCTGGCTGCATGATGGCGATGCGGCCACTCTGCATGAACTGGCTGCCGAGTTCAGCGTTTCCGCCGAACGCATTCGCCAGATTGAGGTCAAGGCGCTACAAAAAATGCGCGAATTACTGGCTGACGCCTGAAAACTCAAAGACGGTTGCAACAAAAAAAGGAGCCGCGGCTCCTTTTTTTGTTGTGCATGAATTGTCTTAGTTTTTGTTTTCGGCAACCGGCTTGTCAGCAACATCCCCCTTGAAACTATTGCCGACCAGCGGTGGCGCATCCACCTGCGGCACATGGCACTGGACACAGTTGTAGCGTTGCAGCGAAATTGCTGCCAATTTTTTGCCATTCCGGTCGAAGAAATGGCTATCCCCAACTTTCGGAGCCTTTTTCTTCTCGAAGACATCGGGGCCATGGCAACTCAGACACTGATTTTCTTCCAGCGTAATTTCGTCAAAATTTTCAACCGCATGCGGAATAATCGGCGGCTGATCGCGGAAAGTGCGGGCCACCTTGGTCTGACCGCCCGGTTTGCCGCCGATGTATTTTTTCGCCGCTGGCGCCTGGTCGACCGCAGCCACCTCGGTGCCGCGCAGAGAGCGCGGGGAATCCTCAGCCTGTGCCGGCGCAGCCAGCGCCCAACAAGCGGCGGAAGCCAGAATGGCGATTGTCGTCTTCAGAACTTGTTGCATGGTGGGCGCTCCTCCTTTAGAACTTGGTGATCATTTCGACTCAGGCAACACCCTGACCAGCGGCGCAGTTGAAGCCGGGTTATTGAATCCAGATGCGTAGGT
>CAZLPR010000298.1:0-2664 GCA_964561415.1 uncultured Dechloromonas sp.
GGAAAGCAGGTGGCGGCGCAGGCGCCAGGCGCGGTCGGACTGCTGGTTCTGGTCAAGGGCGTCGGCATAGTTCATCAGCCAGAGAAAGTCGTTTTGATGCCCACTGATGCGGGGCGAGAGGTAGCGTGCCAAGGCGACTTGCGGCAGTGATAGCGCTTGATAGGCCGAGGCCAGCGTATCGTGCATGGCGGAATCAGTGCGCCACACCGGTTCCCGGCTGGCCAGGACGCGGCGTAGCGAAATGGCGTCGTGGCTGTCGATAAACAGCCAGAGGAGAGCTTGTTGCATCGCCGCCGAGTCCGGCGCCAGCCTCAGGCCGGCTTCAAAATCGAGGCGGGCTTGCGCCAGGTTGCCCATATTCTGGTGATAGGTGCCGGCTAGCCGCAAAAACTCGGGATTGCGCCGCAAGGGGGCGAGGGCATGCTGGCTGGCTTGCGGCGAGCTATCCAGTTGCTTGAGCAGGGCGCCGATTTCAGTCCATTGATTGCGCACGATATAAAGATTGAGGGCGCGAATCAGGTGTTGCGGTTGATCGAAACGCGCCCAGGCCTGGGCGGCAACGCGCGCCGCTTCGCTCGGGTGGGTATCGGCCAGTAATTGCACCAGGCTGTCGAAATCGCTGGTTTCGGCTTGGCCTGAGCCGATGAGTTCGGTGAAGGCGCGAATGGCCTGCGGGTCGTTTTGCTGCAGTTGCGCCAGTTGGCCGGTCAGCCGCCAAAATTCGAGATCGGCCTCGCTGGCGTGGCCTGCCTGATTTTGCGCTTGTGTCAGCCAGTGCAGAGCCTCTTCGCTGCGGCCTTGCAGCATCAGCAAAACAGCCGCCTTGACGGCGCGTGGCGCGGTGATTTGCGATTCCGTTTCAAACAGTCGCAGCCAGGCTGTGATGGCGGTTTCCGGTCGGCCAGCTCGGCCATCAGTTCGAGCGCTGCGGGCGTTGCGTTTGCTCCGCTGTGACGATGCAGGTAATTCAGTGCGGACTGCGGGTCGCCATTGCGTTCGTAGGTGGCGATCAGCTCTTTCAGCAAGGCCGGGTTGCCTGGCTGCTGGCTCAATTGATAGTGCAGGGCGGCAATCAGCGCGGGGTCGTTGAAGAGACCCGGGGCCAGGCGGAGCACGGCCTGCCAGGCAAGATCGGCTTGTGTTTGCCGGGCGACGGTCAACCAGTTTTCGAGGGCGATTTCCGGGCGTGTCGTCCATTCGGAAACCTGGGCCAGACGCTGACGCCAGGGCATGTCATCAGGCGCTTGACGAACGGCGGCAGCGGCCACCTGCCAGGCATCCTCGAGTTTGCGGTTTTCAAGGAAGACTTCATAACCCAACAAGTAAATCTTGTCATCGAACGGGATACCGGGTGCGCCGGGGTTGGCTTGGCTGGAGATTTTCTGGAAGCTGCCTTGACCCCAGGCGCGAGCGATTTGAATCACGCGCCACTGCTGCATCAGCGCCATTTTGAGCAGGCGCCGAACGTAACGGTCGGCGATGTCCGGCCGACCGGCAGCGCGGGCTATTTGCGTCAGCAAGAGCAGGGTTTCTTCATCGTCGGCAAGATTGCCCAGTTCGCGCTCGCCCAGAGCAAGGGCTGCGGCCAGTTGATTGCCGGACTGCAGCGCACGCAGGGCGGCATGAAAATACTGGCGGGCCAGCCGTGGATCGTCGGTGGCCTGGCGCGCCAAAATGTAAAGTTCGGCGGTCGCTCGGTAATTGCTGAAAGCCAGCCCTTCACGCGCCGCTTTTACGTAAAGTCGGGCCGCCTGGGCGCGGTCGCTGGTTTGCCCGGCAAGCCGTTTGTAGAGTTGGAGACCAAGCTCCCGTTCGCCGAGTTCGAACGCCTTGTTGGCCAACTGCAAGCCGATTTCTTCCGGCCAGGTTTGCTCGCTGAGTTCAAGCAGGTGCGTCCGCAACTCTGTTTTCAAGGCTTCCCGCGGGGCTTCGGGCTGGGCCGGCAGACGGTTGTATTCGGTCTCGCCCACTTGCCAGAGTAGCCAGAGTGCATCGCGGTGCATGTCGGGGGCGGCTGAGTTCAAGGCCGGCTGCAAAGTGGCGCGCGCTAATGCCGTTTCGCCTTGATGCAGTTGCTGGCGAGCCAGCAGCAGGCGCAATTGTGGATTATTCGGATCGCTGCGCAGCAGGTTGCTCAGGTAGGCGCTGGAAAGCTGGCTCTCCGGCGCTTCGGAGACGCGCCGGATCAGATCGCGCTGCGGGTAAATAAAAATCAGGCCAATGATGACAATGCCTGCGAGTAGCAGGATCAGCCAGAGAGGCGCCAGAAACGGCCGCTCAGAGGGCCGGGCAGCTAATCCGGATCTTCGCTGCAGCATCTTTGAGGCGGAATTGTTGCAGCGAAACCCTGTTCAGGGTTTCGCTTCGTGTGGGCGGAATGGTGCTGCCGTTGGCTTTGAGCAGGCATTTTTCCATCTGCGCCATGCGGAAAGTCAGCGGCTGATGGCCGGTTAGCGAGAAACTGAATGGCTGGCCGGCGCCTTTTTCTTGCCAATTATCCAGTCGACCGTTGGCGTCATAAAGGTATGGACGCTTGGCTTTGCCGTCGCCAGTGGTGAACCAGGCGCTGCTGCCGGCCAGGTGCACGTAATTGCCTTCGCTGCCGGCACTGAAGCCGGCGATGCCGAGCGATGAGTCGAGATTCGGGGCGCCCAGGCTGGCCGG
>CAZLPR010000298.1:2674-3053 GCA_964561415.1 uncultured Dechloromonas sp.
AGGTGGCCGTGGCTGCGCACGCGCCAGCCCTGGCCTTCGCGAGCCAGGCTCATGTCGTGAAAATCCTGCACCTTGCGAATGTATTCCGACGCAAAAATCGGGTGCAGCGGTTGTGCTGCCGCCCAGTCATGTGCCTTGCGCAGCGCCTTCAGGCCGGCCCGCTTGCTCGCCGAATAGGTGTGGTAATAAATGTCGACCGGCTTTAAGCGACGTGGCGTTTCGGTCATCTCGAAGCTCTCGATGACGCGCTCGTAACCGTAAAACGGGCCGCGCCAGAGATTGGTATAGATGTTTTCATTGGTGATCGGGGCGTAGACCTGGAGGACGCCGTTCTTCTCGATGCCGAGCGCGCCAACCGCGGTGAGCGAGGGATTGCTCC
>CAZLPR010000299.1:0-3049 GCA_964561415.1 uncultured Dechloromonas sp.
CTGGGCCGGCTTGTTCTGGCGAGCTGCCGGGGCGGGACGGCGTTGGCGCTGGCCGGGGCGGGGCACGTCTTCAACTGGTTTTGGTTTGGGCACGAGCAGATTTTTCGCCGTGCTTTCACCGGCTTTTTTGTGCGCTTCAATGGCGACTTTGATCTGTTCCATCGTAAGCACGACGGGCGCGTGCACCGCTTTGGCGTTGTACTCGGAGAGCTTGTCGCGGACGATGAACATGCGTTCGGCGGCATCGGCCTTGCGCGGCAGGCGATTGACCAGCACCTGGGCATCCGGCGTCAGCGCATAGCCGCCGTCGATTTCGATGATCAGGCCATTGATGGCGAGGCGCGAAAATGCTTCGATCAATTTGCCTTCAGCCGGAATGGCTTGTTGAATCAGATCGGCTGCCGCGATGACCTCGACGAGCTGGGCCGGCCGTCTTTTGGAGGAAAGTGCCGTGGCCAGCAAAAGGAGAACGTCAAAATCATGAATCGGCTGCATCGAATAACCTTTGAATATTGGCAAATATGAGCGCCAGTCAGGCAGGCGCCTGAAAGGCTCGGCGCTGTGGCGGTAGAAAAACGCAGGGAGAAAACACCGTTCGCCGCGCAAAGGTGGGATTTTAAACTTTTTTTGCTTAAAATCAATCATTTAAGCGATATTTTTGTATTTTTGAATGAAAACAAAAGCTACGGTCAACGCGAAAAAAGTGCTCAAATTGCTGTCGTGATCTGCGGTTCGATCGTATTGAAGAATTAAAATCCTTTGTATTGTTGCCGGCCTGAAATAAGGCGCTGGAGGGGAAATGGATACCTTTGTCTGGAATGACCGCTATCTGACCGGCGAGAGCCTGATTGATACCGAGCATCAGGAGCTGGTGCGGATCATCAATCTGGTAGGGGCGTTGGAGGCGGGCGAAAACAGCCAGCCGGCCGAGGTTCAGCGCATCCTTGAGGGCTTGGTCCGTTACGCCGTTGATCACTTCAGCCACGAAGAAGATTTGATGATTGAGGCCGGTTGCGACCCGCGTCACGTCAGCATGCACCAGAGAATCCATCGTGAGTTTTCCAGCCAGGTGACGACGATGCGGCAAGTCAGTACGGGCGCCGAGGATACGGAATTTTTGCTGCGTTTTCTCAGCAACTGGCTGGCTTATCACATTCTGGGTATTGATCAGGTGATGACGCGCCAGGTGCAGAATATTCGTCGGGGTATGTCGCCGGCCGAGGCTTATGCGCTGGAATGTGGCAACAAAGCCGACCCGGCGACGGCCAGCCTGCTTGACGCGTTGAATTCACTCTACCGGGTCATCGCCTCGCGCAATCAGGCGCTGGTTGATCTGAATCGAAGCCTGGAGCAGCGGGTGAGTGAGCGAACTCAGGCGCTGCAGGCAGCGAATGCGCAGTTGGTGGTTGAGCATGCGGAGTTGAAGGCAGCGCTGGAAACAGTGAAGTTGACACAGATGCGCTTGTTTGAATCGGAGCGCAAGCGTTCGCTGGAAACCAAACGCAATATGGAGCAGCTTCTGGCGCAGATTGTCGATGGCGACCCGGTGCCGACGCTGGTGATCAATGCCGAGCACAAAGTGACGCACTGGAATAAGGCTTGCGAGCTGGTCACCGGGGTTCCGGCGGAAAAAATGATTGGCGCGAATCGCCATTGGGCGCCGTTCTACCCTAACGAACGGCCGATCATGGCTGACTTGGTGATCAGCGTCGATATGGAAAAACTGGATACTTATTACAAGGGCAGCTTTCGGCGCTCGCCGGTGATTCCGGACGCTTTCGAGGCTGAGGGGTTTTTCCCTCATTTTGGTGAAAATGGCCGCTGGCTCTACTTTACGGCCGCCCCGCTGCGCGATCCGTCGGGCCAGGTGGTCGGGGCGATTGAAACCTTGCAGGATGTGACCGAGCGCAAGAATGCCGAGGAAGGATTGCGCCAATACCAGATGGGTCTGGAAAAGCTGGTTGCCGAACGCACGCTGCAGTTGACGGCGACCAAGGATCAACTGGTGCAAGCGGAAAAGCTCGCCTCTATCGGCCAATTGGCGGCAGGCGTGGCGCACGAAATCAATAATCCGATTGGCTATGTGTTTTCCAATATCGGTACGCTGGAAAATTATTTGGCTAGCCTGTTTAGTATTCTTGACGCCTACGAGCTGGCCAGCGATGGGTTCAAAAACCCGGAAATGCTGGCCGGTGTCCAGGCGCTGTGTGACAAAGTGGATCTCGCTTTCCTCAGGGAAGACATTCCCATGTTGATGGGGGAGTCGAAAGAGGGTATTTCGCGGGTCAAGCGGATCGTTCAGGATCTCAAGGATTTCTCGCGGGTTGATAGTACGCAGGAATGGCAGTGGGCAAATCTGCACCAAGGCATTGATTCAACGGCAAATATTGTTGCCAACGAAATTCGCTATAAGGCCGATGTGGTCAAAGAATACGGTCAGCTGCCTGATGTCGAATGCCTGCCCTCGCAACTCAATCAAGTGTTCATGAACCTGCTGGTTAACTCAGCGCATGCCATGGGTGAGGCGCGCGGACAGATCACCATTCGTACCGGCACCCATATCGATGGCGACAAAGTCTGGCTCGAATTTTCCGATACTGGCGCGGGCATTCCGGAAGAAATTCGCCAGAAAATTTTCGATCCGTTTTTTACAACAAAACCAGTCGGCAAAGGCACCGGCTTGGGCTTGTCGCTGTCCTACGGCATCATTCAGAAGCACCATGGGCAGATCGAAGTGACCAGTGAAATCGGCCAAGGCAGCACCTTTCGCATCACCTTGCCGATTCGCCATGTCGAGGCGGCGGATCACGCCGTCAGTCATTCCGCTCAGGGTTCGTAAGAAATAACCAGCGCATTAACAAACGGCTTAATCGAGATCCCACAGTTGATGCGCATCGAGGCGCAGGCGGTAGCCCAGTTCAAGCGCTTCGAGTTGCAGCAATTGGGCGGCGAGTTGGGCTTCGTTGGCCTGGCGGCGCGCCAGCAGCAAGTCATTCAGGCTGCCTTCGCCCAGCTGGTAGGCGCGCTCGGTCATGTCGGCGGCGCGGTT
>CAZLPR010000300.1:0-3044 GCA_964561415.1 uncultured Dechloromonas sp.
CGCCCGCGGCAGGCGCAGTTGCAGCACGATATCGCCGGCCCCGCCTGCCTCGCCGAGCAGGGCGGCAAAAACCTCGGCGTAGGAAACTTTGAAACTGCCCACCGTCAACGCCAGCCCGAAACTCGCCACGGCTAAAAAGCCGAGGCTGACGAGGATCAGGAAGGCGCGGTAACGGGAAGGCACGCTGGCTTACTTCGGTGCGTAGCGCACGCCGAGGAAGGCGTTGAGGCCGGGTGTGGCGAAATCCGCCGCCAGTTCGTAGTCGCGGTCGAAGACGTTATTGACCCGGGCAAAGACCGACCAGTCGCCACTGAAACGATAGGCGCCGTAAAGATTGGTCACGGCATAACCGGCCATTTTTCGCGTATTGGCGTTGTTGTCGAAACGGCGATCACTGGCCGCCACTTCCGCCCGCCATTCCCAGGGGCCAAGCTGCTGACCGACGGAAGCCGCGCCGTAGTGCCTGGCCCGGCGCGCCAATTGACGGCCAGTGTCGCTATCGCGTGGGTCGAGATAGTTATAGTTGGCCTGCAAATTGAAATCGCCGACTTGCCCTTCGTAAGCCAGCGTCGCGCCCTCCAGCTGAGCATTGCCAATATTGCTCGGGGTGTAGGCGTAGGAACCCGGCGGCGTTTCGACCCAGGAAATCAGGTTTTTCACGTCATTCGAGAACCAGGTCAGGGAAACGTGATGCAGGCCCGATTCATAGTGAATCGCCGCTTCGCGGCTGCGCGACGATTCCGGCAACAGATCGGGATTGCCGTAGCTGCCGTAGGTCAGCGGATAATAAAGGTCGTTGAACGAGGGCGCCTTGAAGGCCGTGCCATAGCCGAGGCTGGCCCGCCAATTTGGGTTCAGGCGATAGCCATAGGCAATCGAACCGGTTGTCTTGCCGCCGAATTGCGAATTATCGTCGTAACGAATATTGGCCTGCAGGCGATGGGCTTGATAATTACCGCTCCAGCCGGCCAGTACCGAATCGATCGTGCGCTGTTCGACAGCGTAGTTGCCTGTGCCGCTAACCTGCTGGTCAAGACGCTCGACACCGAGCAGGAAGCTGCCAAACCCGGTCTTGATATCATTTTGCCAGGAATACTGGTTCTGCTCGGTCCGGAACAGACTGTTCCGGACGCCATCGGTCGTATTCTCCGCATCGTCAATGCTTTGGCCGAGGCGCAGGGTGCTCGTCCAATCGCCGGTCAAGGCATTTTTCAGGTAGGTGCTGACACTGGAAACGGCCAGCTGGTTGCGATAATCCTTGGCCGCACTGGTTTTCGAGAAGCCGCTGTCGTACTTGTTTTCACCATCGCTGTGAAAGACGCTAATCCCGGCCTCGTGGCCAGGCGCAAAGCTGTAGGCCAGGTTGCCGCTGACGCTTTTATCCTCAAAGCCGTCACGGTCTTGGTTGTAAGCACTGTTTTTCGGATTTTTGACGCTGTTGAAGCCGCTCGTCTCGTAGGTCGACGCATTGAGCGCGTAGCGCCAGCCGTTCTGGCGACCCGCAAAACCCCCAGTCGCGCTATAAGTATCGTAAGAACCGACGCCGGCTTCAAAAAACGGCTTGAACGGTCCGTCGCCCTGCTTGGTAAAAATCTGGATAACGCCACCGATAGCATCGCTGCCATAGAGCGATGAAGCCGGACCGCGCAGGATCTCGATACGTTCGATCTGGCTGGCCGGCAGGCGCGACCAGGAAGACATCTGGCCAAGGGTGGCGGAACCGGCCCGGATACCGTCGATCAGTACCAGCGTATGGCCGCTGTTGCTGCCGCGCATAAAGACGCTGCCCGTCGCGCCATTGCTGCCGCTGGTGTAAAACTCGACACCCGGCTGGCGGCCAAGAATATCGCCGAGGGTGGATTGACCGGCCTGGGCCAATTCCTCGCTTTCAACCACAGAAACGTCGGAAAGCAACTCGGAAGTACGCATCGGCTGCCGCGTCGCAGTGACCATGACGGGGTCGAGACTGGCGACGAGGAGTGGGGTTGCCGCCTGCAACGGGGCAACGAAAACAAGTGGCAGCAGCGCCGACAGCGGCTTCAAACGTGGATACATGATTCTCCCTTCCCGGCGGGCGTCCCCGCATGCCGGAACAGCATGAAATAGGAAATGGGGAGGAGTAAGCAGGTCGGACGACCGGCGCCACACCCCCGTGGCACTTCCGCTTGATGTCTCAGGCCGGTATCCGGACTCGCAAGTCTTGACGTATCGCCTTCCCAGAAAAACTTCCCAGTGGCCATGTGATACGCCCGCACTTGCTTACCGTTGCGGGGGCAGCAGCGGATTTGTCTCGTTGAAGACGCACCGCTTTCCCGTTTAACTGCGCCTGGAAAAACCTCGCGCAGCACCTAACACGGGCCGAATTCTACATGCCCGCGTGTTGGAGCGCATCAGAAATATCGCTTTCATTTCCCATAAACCACTTTGAGAATAAAGGCTTAGTCCTTGACCACGCGATGTTTTCCCCACTATAGTGCGCGCCATGAATACGGAACTTGAAGCCCTCGAAGCCAGGATTGAACAGGTCGTTGCCCTGGTTCATCAGTTGCGCGCCGAAAACGAGGTTTTGAAGAACCAGATGGCCGCCGCCGAAGCCGAAAGGCTGCACCTGCGGCAGACCATGACAACGGCGCGCGAACGTCTGGAAGGCCTGATGGACAAGTTGCCCGAGGATGCCTGAGATGAGCAGCGAGCAAAATTTTCTCGACGTCAAGATCATGGGCCGCGAATATCGCGTCGCCTGCACGCCGGAAGAGCGTGACGCGCTGCTCGCTTCAGTCGATCTGGTCGACCAGAAAATGCGCGAAATCGCCCAGCGCACCAAGAGCACGATTGCCGAGCGCGTTGCGGTGATGGCCGCGCTGAACATCGCGCATGAGCACCTTTCGGGAGGTGCGGCAAAACTCACCGAATCAGCCTCAGAAGCAGTTGATACTTCCGACGCAAAGCGTAGAATCGAAAACATGGGAGCACGGATTGATGCCGTGCTTGCGCCCCAGCCTCAACTCGACTTGTAGTCATTTGTTGCTGACCCCGGCGCCGCC
>CAZLPR010000301.1:0-3041 GCA_964561415.1 uncultured Dechloromonas sp.
CCGCGCGGCTGGGAGAGGTCGCGGACAAATTCTGCATCATTGCTGGTTGTGCGCACCGCACCGATTGTTCCAAACCCCTGCAGCGTCAAGGACGGTTCGACATCGGCTAGGACATGCGCGGTAAAGCCAAGTAGCAGCGTACTGGCCAGACAAGAAAAAACCCGGTGGATAAGGCCGGGTTTCGATACCTTGCAAAAGCCCATCATCAACTGCCGGAAGCTTCTGGCAAGGCAAGCTTGTTATCGGTACTGAACTGGTAGTCCTTGAAAACATGTTCGGCAGTGAGCAATTGATAGTTGCCGGCGGCATCGCGAATGGTGGTGTCTTTAAGGCGATAGGTCAGTTGACCGCAGGTCCATAAATTGAAGTTGCGCATTTGCGTGCAGAGGCAGGTCTTGTCCATGACCGAAACCTTGCGCGCACCGGGATGCGCCGCCACTTCGCGGTTATAGGCGGTGACATAGGCGCATTTACCATTGGCATCGAGCAGGTAGCCATAGGCTTCGCAATTGGGACGAATGCCATCACCAATCGCCGGGCTGCCTTTGATCATCCGCATCGGATAACCGGTCGGTGAAATCTGGTTGACCTCAATATCATCTTCGTCCGCCTTGAAATATTCCTGCTTGACCGGATCCGGCAAGCCGCATTCTTTCGACACGGTAAATCGGGTCGCCACCTGTACGCCGGCGGCGCCAGACTCAAGAAAACCGGTGGCGTCGCTACCGGTAAAAATACCGCCGGCCGCAATCACCGGAATATCCAGATGCGCCTCCTTGAGGAAGTTGATGACTTCAGCCGTGATGGTCGCCAGATCGTACTGCGCCCAATCCATGCCGAAACCGAGGTGACCGCCCGCCAGCGGGCCTTCAACCACGACGTAATCCGGCATGCGGTTAGTGCGGGCGCTTTTCTTGAGGAAAAGTTGCAGGGCGCGCAACGACGAAACGACGATGCCGAGCTTGGCATCGCGAAAACGCGGGTGATCTTCGAGCAACGCGAATGAGCCAAGATGCAGACCCGCTGCCAGCGTAATGCCGTCGATACCGGCATCGAGTGCAGCAATCATGCGCGCCTGGAGCGTTTCCCGCGGCGCGTTCATGGTCAGCTTTTCCATGCAGTTGATGAAGATCAGGCCAGAGCCGGTCTTCCGAGACATCGCGTGATCAACGTGCAGACGCGTCGCTTCGACCAGCTTGCCAAGATCAAACTTGACCGACGATTTATCTTCGTTCTTGACGTTGGATTTATAGATCGCCAACTTTTCTTTGACAAATTTTGTGTCGTAGCGACGATCCGAAACGGTTTTTATCATTGCATCGGAAATATGCCCGACGCCGCCCAAACGGGCTGCCTCAAGAGCCAGATCGGCCGTCGAAATATCAACCCCCATGCCGCCGATCATGATCGGCACAAGTTCATGCTTGCCAAGCCGCAAGCGGAAATCGTCCACACGCTTCATCTTCATCCTTCAGGAAAGTAGGCGGACCCAGGTGGCTCAAACGTAGTCACGACCAAGCCGGGAATTTTACGCGATTGCAAAGGTTTTTGCTTGTTCGCTCTGGTACAAATCAAGGTCGAACGCCCATTGGCTCGCTAAACTTACTGCTTCGACAAACAGTTGTTGCGAAAGGTTCACCATGCCGTTTTTGACCCACCCCGTCTGGCTGGTCGGCTTCCGCCCTCTTTTTTCACTCGCCTGGCTGGCCGGCGCATTGCTGCTCTGGGCGCTGATGTTCAGCGGCTACCTGCCCGCCCCGGCGAGTCGTTTCTCGTCGTTGCAGTGGCACGCCCATGAAATGTTTTTCGGCTTCGGCTGGGCGGTGCTCGGCGGCTTTTTGCTGACTTCGACCAAGAACTGGGTCAACATCCGCGGCTACCACGGGCCGGCCCTGATGCTGCTCGCCGGTGCCTGGATTTTTGAGCGATTCGCGATGATTTTCGGTGGCCACTGGCCAACACCGCTGCTCGCCATCGCCAGCAATCTATTCCTCGGCGGCATCGTCGCCATGTTGATGTGGACGCTGATTCGCCATCGCGAGCGCGACAGTTATCGCGATAACGCCTTTTTCATGTTCGTGCTGCCGGCCTTTCTGGTGGCGAAATATCTGATGCTGTTTGGCGACAATTTCCCCGCCGGTTACAGCATGGCCATCAATCTTTTCCGACTCGCTTTTCTGGTCATGCTCGAACGCACGCTAACCCAGTTCATGAAAGGCATTTTCCAGGTAGCCATTCTCCGCCAGCCGAAACTGGACCTGGCGATCAAGCTGCTTGCCCTGCTACTGGTCGTCGAATTTGCCCTTCCCGCACCGTTGACCGCAGCCATTTCCTTACTGCTGGCTATTTTGCTCGGCATCCGTTTTTGCTTCTGGAAGCCGCAACTGGCGATGACCCGCATCGATATCGGCATCATGTATGTCGGCTATCTGGCAATCGTCGGCCAGCTGCTGATTGAAGGACTGAGCCATGTCATGCATTTCGCCTGGGTTGGTTCGCTCTCCGTTCACCTCTTCACCTTTGGCGCCATGGGTGCGGTCATTCCGTCGATGCTTATCCGTATTTCAAAGGGCCATACCGGGCGCAAAGTGGTGTTTGATCGTCTGGACAAAACGGTTCTTTACATCATGCTGCTGGCTTTAACTATCCGCGTTATTGCCCCGCAGCTTTTCCCGGCGGCCTATGTGCTCTGGATCCAGCTTTCTGCCGTTTGCTGGTTCACCGCCTTCGGCACGCTTGCCTGGCGATACATTCCCTTCCTGCTCCAGCCCCGCGTCGATGGCAAAGAGCATTGATCCGGATTGGGCTCAACGCCAACAGCGGCAAGCCTTAGCCGGCCCCATCGACAGGCAATGGCCGAATCCTTTGAATCCTTTCAAACCAAACACATGCGGGCCTAGCGGCCGGCTCGTGGGATACTTGGCCGATTAACGCCATCGCCCAAGAGTTTTATGCCCGAAACCACCACCCCCGAGTCGCCGCCACCCGCGCCGCCGATCCGCAAAAGATTTACCCCGGCTAAACCGCCGCAGGCAACGCTC
>CAZLPR010000302.1:0-989 GCA_964561415.1 uncultured Dechloromonas sp.
CGTCCTCGCCCTGGGCGAAGGCTTCGAGCAGGCGGGCATCGCCGGAAAGGTGCGCCATGATGCGCAGTTCGATCTGCGAATAGTCGGCCGAGACAATGCAGTGGCCGGGCGGGGCGACAAAGGCGGTGCGGATACGCCGGCCTTCTTCGCTGCGCACCGGAATGTTCTGCAGATTGGGGTCGCTCGAGGCGAGACGGCCGGTGACCACGGTGGCCTGTGAAAAGTGGGTGTGCACGCGGCCGGTTTGCGGATTGACCATGCGCGGCAGTTTGTCGGTGTAAGTGCCTTTCAGCTTCGCCAGGCTGCGGTGTTCAAGCAATAACTTGGGCAGCGGGTAATCGAGCGCCAGCTCGGAGAGCACTGCTTCATCGGTCGATGGCGTGCCGCCCGGGGTTTTCTTTTTGACCGGCAGGCCGAGTTTCTCGAACATGATTTCGGCCAGTTGCTTCGGCGAAGCCAGGTTGAAAGGCTGGCCGGCCAGTTCGTAGGCTTTGCCTTCCAGCGCGATGATTTTCTGGCCGATTTCATGGCTTTGCCGGGCGAGAATCGCGCTGTCGATCAAAATGCCGGTGCGTTCCATCTGCCAGATCACTTGCCGGGCGGGCATTTCGATTGCGTGATAAATATGCGAAAGCCCGGCTTCGCTGGCGAATTGGGGGTGCAGGGCTTGATGCACGCGCCAGGTGACGTCGGCGTCCTCGGCGGCATAAACGGCGGCGCGCGCGATATCGACCTGATCGAAAGTGATCTGCTTGGCACCCTTGCCACATAAATCTTCGTAGGCGATGGTCGCCAGCCCGAGGTGGCGCGTGCACAACTGGCCGAGATCGTGGCCCTTGTCCGATTCCAGCACGTAGGATTCAAGCATGGTGTCGTGCGCGATGCCGGCCAACATAATGTCGTGGTTGGCGAAAATGTGCTGGTCGTACTTGGCGTTTTGCAGCACTTTTTTGCGGTCGACCGCTTCCAGCCAGGGTTTTAGCCGGGCC
>CAZLPR010000302.1:1025-3032 GCA_964561415.1 uncultured Dechloromonas sp.
GGGGCGGAGTGGGCGAGCGGTATATAGCAGGCTTCGCCGGCCTTGACCGAGAGCGAGATGCCGACAATGCGGGCGCCAAAGGCGTCGAGACTGGTGGTTTCGGTATCGAGCGCGGTGAGATCGGCGGCATCGATTTTGGCCAGCCAGGCGTCAAATTGCGGCCAGGTGAGGATGGTTTCGTAATTAACCGCTGCGGTTTGAGCCGGCGCAATTTCTGCCGTTGGGTCGGCGGCGCTGACCGATATTGCGCTGGCCGTTTCGGCTGGATGGGCCGCCGCTTGCTCGGCCGGAGCAGTGTCCAGCTCCCTCAGCCAGCTGCGGAATTCATAGCGCGTATAAAGCTCGCGCAGGGCTGCCGTATCGCGCATGTTTGTGGTCAACGCTGCCGGCGCAGGCAAATTCGACAAATCGCAGGCGACCGTCACCAGCTTTTTGCCGAGCGGCAGAAAGGCCAGATGGTCGCGCAGGTTCTGCCCGACAACGCCGCCAATTTCATCGGCATGCGCCATGACTTCATCCAGCGAGCCGTATTGCGCCAGCCATTTCAGCGCTGTCTTCGGGCCGCATTTGGCGACGCCGGGGACGCCGTCAACGGTGTCGCCGACCAGCGCCAGATAATCGACGATCTTGCCCGGCGGGACGCCGAATTTGGCCTCGACACCGGCTTCGTCGAGCAGCTCGTTGCTCATCGTGTTGTACCAGCGGACGAGCGGGCTGACCAATTGGGTTAAATCTTTATCGCCGGTGGAAATCAGCGTATTTATGCCGCCTGCCGCAGCATTCGTCGCCAGCGTGCCGATCACGTCGTCGGCCTCGACGCCATCGACCATCAGCACCGGCCAGCCGGCCGCCTTGATCGCGGCGTGGATCGGCTCGATCTGGCGGACCAGGTCGTCCGGCATCGACGGCCGGTGCGCCTTGTATGCCGGGAACCAGTCATCGCGGAAAGTCTTGCCCTTGGCATCGAAGACGATGGCCTTGTACTCTGCCTTGTAGTCGCTTTCCAGCCGGCGTAGCATGTTCAGCACGCCATACATGGCGCCGGTCGGCTCGCCCGCCTTGTTGCGCATATCGGGCATGGCGTGAAAAGCGCGGTAAAGATAGGACGAACCGTCCACCAACAATAAGAGGGGCATTTGACGTGACAGAGAGTGACAAACTGGTGATGGGCGTGGAGTCCGAGGCCTTGCTGCAAACGGCGTCGGCGCGTGAGTCGTGGCGGATTTTCGGCATTATGTCAGAGTTCGTTGAGGCGACCGAACGTCTCGCCGCGATCAAGCCGGCCGTCACCATCTTCGGCAGCGCCCGCGTCAAGCCGGGAACGCAATATTACGACCTGACCGAAAAAACAGCGCGCCTGCTTTCCGATTCCGGTTTTTCGGTGATCTCCGGCGGCGGTCCGGGCATTATGGAAGCGGCGAACAAGGGCGCTTTCCACGGCAAATCGCCATCGGTCGGCCTCAATATTCAGCTACCGCACGAGCAGCAAAACAATCCGTATCAGGATATTTCGCAGACTTTCCGCCACTTTTTTGCCCGCAAATACATGTTCGTGCGTTTTGCCAGCGCCTATGTCGTGATGCCCGGCGGTTTTGGCACGCTGGACGAGCTGATGGAGGCCTTAACGCTGATCCAGACCGGCAAAGCACGCAAAATTCCGCTGATTCTGGTGTGCACGCCTTTCTGGCAAGGCTTGATCGACTGGTTCAAGGCGCGCCTGGTGGAAGAAGGCCTGGTCGATCCGGAAGACATGAATCTGATCCAGTTGATCGATCAGCCGGAACAAGTGGTTGAAGCCATTTTCAAACACTACGAAGCGCGTCCGTTCGGACCATTGCCCAATGAGCGCGAGTTGATGCTCAACCTGTAATAAAATCAGCCTCAAATTAAAGAGGAAAATCCCATGCGCCGCCTTCTCCCCCTGATGTTGCTCGCCGCCCTGCCAGTCTGGGCGCAGAACGAACCGCTGCCTGTCGTGCCGCCACCGCCGCCCGGTATGGAAGCCTT
>CAZLPR010000303.1:0-3022 GCA_964561415.1 uncultured Dechloromonas sp.
ATCCGGTGCATAACCGCTTTGCTATCGCGCCGTGCCGAAAATGCTATTTAATACTAAACGAAAATCACTCTTTCGTTTTTAAAACTGGAGCGGCAGAAGAGTCTCGAACTCTCGACCTCAACCTTGGCAAGGTTGCGCTCTACCAACTGAGCTACTGCCGCGTCAAACAGAGCGCGCATTATAGATTATTCAAGGAGCTTGTCAACATTCTGTCTTATTTTTCTGCACTACGCTTGGCGATCTCTGGCCAGGCCATGCGCAAGTAGTAAGCCATGGACCAGAGGGTCAGCAAAGCCGCTATCCAAATCAACCAGTTACCGAGCGCGCGAAGATCCAAACCAAATAAGGGTGCGTAATACAACAATGCTGGGATGGCGAGCATTTGTGCAACAGTCTTGATCTTTCCCAGCATGGAGACGGCCACATTTTTGGCTGCCCCTATTTTGGCCATCCACTCGCGCAGGGCAGAGATGGTGATTTCTCGACCAATAATAATTGTCGCGACAATGGCATCGGCCCGGCCCAATTGCACCAGAATAATCAGCGCGGCTGCGACCATTAATTTATCGGCAACGGGATCAAGAAATGCACCGAAGGCTGAGGTCTGGTCGAGTTTTCGGGCCAAGTAACCATCTGCCCAGTCCGTGATCGCTGCGGCAACAAAAATCAGCGTTGCGACAAGATCGCGTTGATGCGCTTCGGCCCAGCTTGCCGGCAGAAAATAGACCGCAATCATCAATGGAATCGCGACAATACGAAGCCAAGTCAGCAAAATTGGGAGATTAAAAGGCATGTGTCAGTGTAGTGCAGAATGGATTTTATCGGCCATTTCCTGGCTGATACCGGTGACTTCAGCCAGCTGATCGGCAGTGGCCGCGAGAACGCCAGCCAGACCGCCAAATCGGGCAACCAGCGCTTTTCTTCTCGCCGGGCCAATACCGGGCAGGCTGTCGAGCTTTGACGTTTTTCTTGCCTTGCTACGTTGGGCGCGATGGCCCGTGATGGCAAAACGGTGAGCTTCGTCACGAATTTCCTGGATCAGATGCAAGGCCGGATGGTGTGCCGGCAATTGTAGCGGATCACGCCCCTCCGGGAAAATAAGCGTTTCCAGACCAGGCTTGCGCCCTTCACCTTTGGCAACACCCAGCATGGGCAGGTGAGACAAGCCAAGGTCGGCTAGTGCGCTGTAAGCAGAACTTACTTGCCCTTTACCGCCGTCGATCAAAATCAGATCCGGCGCAACGCCCTCCCCGGCAGCAATGCTGCCATAGCGCCGACTGACCGTCTGGCGCATCGCGGCGTAATCGTCGCCGGGTTGAATATCGCGGATATTGAAGCGGCGGTAATCCGCTTTTTTCATGCCATTTCCATGGTAGACCACGCAGGAGGCGACTGTCGCTTCGCCCTGAGTGTGGCTGATATCGAAACATTCAATCCGGGAGATCGGCTCCGCAAGCTGCAAAGCCTGCTGTAGAGCGGCCAGGCGCTGCTCTTGTTGGGCGCTGGCTTGATTGCGAGCCAATATGGCAAGCTGGGCGTTTTGCAAAGCCATGTCGACCCAGGCTTTATTGACGACGGAGTAGGCCTCAAGGATTGGGACATGGCGCCCGGCGAGTTGGGCTAACGAGATTTCTGCTTCACCCTTTTCTTCTTCTGCCGGCAGTGGAAGAACTAGGAGCTTGGCGGGGGCTGGATGCGCGGCGTAATGCTGATGGATAAAAGCTGCAACGGCATCGGCTAGCGTTGACTCACCGGCATTGCTGGGAAATAAGGGGCGATCACCGAGATGCCTGCCACCTCGAACCATGGCAATATTGACGCATAACAGCCCCGCCGCCTGGAGCGCGACAATAATATCGACGTCCTCACCTTTGCTGCTTGAAACGAATTGCTTTTCCTGAATCTGGCGCAGGGACTGAATCTGGTCCCGAAACACCGCCGCCTGCTCGAAGGCCAGACGACTGGAGGCGTCTTCCATCAACTGCGTCAGGCGCTTATTAACTTCCTGTTGCTTGCCGAGCAGGAACATTGAGGCGAGTTGAACATCGGCGGCGTAATCTTCAGTCGAGATATGCCCGACACAGGGGCCAGTGCATCGTTTGATCTGATATAGCAGACAAGGGCGCGAGCGATTGGCAAAAACGCTGTCTTCACAGGTGCGCAGACGAAACATTTTTTGCAGCAGGTGGATACTGTCGCGCACAGCCCACGATGAGGGATAAGGACCGAAATACTCCGCCTTGCGGTCCGGGTTGCCGCGGTAAAAACCCAGGCGGGGAAACTCGTCTTTGGTCACGACAATGTAGGGATAGGATTTGTCGTCGCGAAACAGGATGTTGTAGCGCGGCAAGAGGGATTTGATCAGGTTATTTTCGAGCAGCAGCGCTTCTGCTTCGGTGCGCGTCGAAGTTGTTTCGATTGCAGCGATCTGGCTGACCATATGGGCAATACGCGGACTGGAGAGGTTTTCGCGAAAATAAGACGAAACCCGCTTCTTCAGATTTTTGGCCTTGCCGACATAAAGCACGGCCCCACCGGCATCAAGCATCCGGTAAACGCCGGGCAACTCGGTGAGCGAGGCAAGAAAGGCCTTGGCATCAAAACTCATGGCTGGTGCAACCTAGCTGAGGTGGGCTTTTACACCGGCAAAAACAGCCTCGAAGCTTTCTCTTGAGAGACGCCCGGTGCGCCAGTTATAACCGCTGCAATGGTAGCTATCGATCAGCACCCGCCCGTCTGGCAAGGCGTGCGTGACGTTATGCCCAAACACGTACTGCTTGAGCTTAAGGTCGTAAGCCCAAAGCATGGCCTGATGGGCAACCGCTCCCAACGCGACAATCACCTTCAAGCGCGGCATAGCAGTCAGCTCTGCCTTCAAATGCCGGTTGCACTGACGAATTTCCGCCGTCACCGGCTTGTTGGCGGGGGGCAGGCAACGCACGGCATTAGTGATCCGGCAGTTGCTGAGCTGCATGGCCGGATTAGCCCAGTTGTCTGGGCCAAGCGCCTCCGCTGCGCTGGC
>CAZLPR010000304.1:0-2376 GCA_964561415.1 uncultured Dechloromonas sp.
CCGTCTTGCCGCCCGGTGCGGCGCAAGCGTCGAGCACCCGGCTATTCGGCAGCGGATCAAGCAATGCCGCGGCCCGCTGGGCGCCCGGGTCCTGCACGGAAACGAGGCCGGCGGCGAAACCGGGCAGACGCTCAACCGGCAGCGGTTTTTCGAGCAGCAGGCCATAATGGCCGATCGGGCGGGCGGCAATGCCTTCAGCGCCCAGCCGTTCAAGATATTCCGCCCGCGTCGAGCGCCGCTTATTAACCCGCAGCGCCATCGGTGGCGGGCCGTTGCCGGCATTCACGATGTTTTGCCAGTCCTCCGGCCAGGCCGCCTGCAACGTGTACAGCCACCAGTCCGGATGCTGGCTCACCGCCACGGCATCGGCGGCCAGCGCCGCGATCAACTCGCCTTGCTGCCGCAGAAAGTTACGCAAGACGCCATTAACTAGGCCGCGGAAATTCCCTCCCGCCAACTCGGCTGCGGCAGCAACGGCTTGATCGACCACCGTATGCGCCGCCTCCGGCCGGGTTTCCAGGCGATAGATGGCAACCAGCAACAATGCCCGCACTTCATTGTCCGCCAGCGGTTTGGCGAGCAGACGGCGGAGAAAGAAATCGCCTCGCCCGTAACAGCGCAGGCTGCCATAGACAAGATCCTGCACTGCAGGACGGGCCATTGAGTCAACGCGGGCCAGTTGCCCGTCAGCCAGGCTCTGCCCGGCAAAAACGGTGGCGTTGATACGAGCGGCTTGCAGCAGGGCGAAAGCCAGTGAATCGAGGGGTAATGAGGACATGGGCCGGATTATCGCACGCGAGCCAAGGCCACTGCGCACCCTGAGGTTTCCGCGATAATGGCGCAATGTATCGATTCCTGATTGCCCTGTGCTGCAGCTTTTTCCTCCACCCCAGCCAGGCGCACGCCTGGAATGCGGCGGGTCACCAGCATCGCCTGGCAGCAGCTATCCCCGCCCAGCCAGGATTTCATCGCCACCGCACTGGCGCGGCATCCCGATTACCGGCGCTGGGTAGAAAAAGCCAAATCGACCGAACCCGCGGCAATTTTTGCCGAAGCCTCGACCTGGCCCGACGATATTCGCAACGACCCGCGTTTTTACAACGATGGCCGCGAACCCGCTACCGCGGCGATCCCCGGCTTACTGGACAACGCCCGCCACAAGCGCTGGCATTATGTCGATCTCGACGCCCAGGGGCGGGTCAAAAATGGCGAACTCGATGGGCAAATCCAGCGCCTCAGCCAATTGCTGCGCCCGCCGCCCAAAGCCGGCGCCTTGCGGTCAACGCGAAAAAACGCGCAAATTTCCTACGCCCTGCCCTGGCTGCTCCACCTCGTCGCCGACATTCACCAACCGCTGCATGTCGGCCGCGACGGCGACGCTGGCGGCAACGAAGTGGAAATCGAAAACCCGTTCAACAAACGCCTGCCCTTCACCAGCCTGCATACGTTCTGGGATGATCTCCCCGGCCCGCCCTGGCTGCGCGGCAAGCGGCTGGCAAAAAATGTCGCCGACCTGCTCGAGCGCTACCCAGCCCCCGCGCAAGGCAATATCGCGCAATGGCGGGACGAAAGCCATCGCCTGCTCGACGCCGCTTACCCGACTGAAAATGGCAGTCTGCTCCCGCTGATCAACCAGGAATTTCTCAACGCAGCAAGAGAGATCGCCAATCGGCGCATTGTCGAAGCCGGCTATCGACTCGGCAAGCTGCTGGAAAACAGGCTCGCGGACCAAGGGCTCGCGGCGCCATAACTTGCCCCACGTTTCACATGAAACACCCTAAAATCCAGCGATGAACGGCCTCCACCTGATTGCCGACCTGCACGATTGCCGCTGTCCGCCGGGCCTGTTGCTCGACGCGCCGGAGCTGGAAACTTTTTGTGTCGAAGCCTGCACGCGGCACGGCTTGAGCGTTGTCGGCCGGCTCTTCCATGCCTTTCGCGATGCCGCCGGGCAGCCGGCCGGCATCACCGGCGCCGTCGTTCTGGCCGAATCCCACCTGGCGGTTCATACCTGGCCCGAGATCGGCTGCGTTACCCTGGATATTTACGTCTGCAATTTCAGTGACGACAACAGCCGGCGCGCCCACGCGCTATTTGCCGAAGTCATCGCCCGCTTTGCCCCGGCACGCATGGAAAACAAAGAAATCAGCCGCGGCCAGCTTGGTAAGGCATAACGACTAACTGATTTGAGCCGGCAAATCGAAGCGGTCACCCACCTTGAGCGGGTGCCCGGCGAGAAACTGCTGTACCGGCAAGCGCTTGCCACCGGCTTTCTGCAACTCGCTAATCGCCAGCCCGCCTTGGCCGCAAGCGACCACGATTGTGCTGCGGTCAACCGCCAAAATACGGCCAATTTCACCACTGAGCACAACCGGC
>CAZLPR010000304.1:2398-3003 GCA_964561415.1 uncultured Dechloromonas sp.
GTCTGGCCGGCAAAAGCCGCCTGCGCGCCCGGGAAGGGATTAAAGGCGCGTAGATGGCGATCAAGTTCGGCAGCGCTTTGCGTCCAGTCGATCAGCGCTTCCGCTTTCTCAATCTTGTGGGCGTAAGTCACGCCCTCGCTCGGCTGCACCTCAGCCGGCCAAGGCAAACCGCCCAGCGCCTCGACCACCAGCTCGGCCCCGAGCGCCGCCAGACGGTCGTGCAGCGTTGCCGACGTGTCATCCGGCAAAATCGGCAAAGCCCGCCGTAACAGCACCGGCCCGGTATCCAGCCCGGCTTCCATCTGCATCATGCAGACGCCGGTTTCAGCATCCCCCGCCAGCAAGGCCCGTTGAATCGGCGCCGCCCCGCGCCAGCGCGGCAGTAATGAAGCATGGATATTGAGGCAGCCAAAACGCGGCATATCGAGCACCCGCTGCGGCAAAATCAAGCCGTAGGCGGCAACCACCATCACCTCGGCGCCGATTGCGGCAATTTTCTCCTGCACCGACGGATCCTTCAGGCTGATTGGCTGAAAGACCTCAATGCTTTTTTCCAGCGCCAGCTTTTTCACGGGCGAGGCCTGTAGCGTCATGCCACGCCCGGC
>CAZLPR010000305.1:0-1318 GCA_964561415.1 uncultured Dechloromonas sp.
GTTGGAGAAAATCGTCGCCACACTCGAGGCGGCACGGCCCGATATCGCGGTGATCGATTCCATTCAGACGCTATATTCGGAAAATCTCACATCGGCGCCCGGCTCGGTGGCGCAGGTGCGCGAATGCGCCGCGCAACTGACGCGCATCGCCAAGAGCCAGAACATCACCATCATCCTGGTCGGCCACGTCACCAAGGAGGGGGCGCTGGCCGGGCCGCGCGTGCTCGAGCATATTGTCGATACCGTGCTTTATTTCGAGGGCGACACCCATTCCAGTTTCCGCCTGGTGCGCGCCGTCAAGAACCGCTTTGGCGCGGTCAACGAGCTGGGCGTATTCGCCATGACCGACAAGGGTTTGAAGGGCGTCAATAACCCCTCGGCGCTGTTCCTGTCGCAACATGGCCAGGACGTCGCCGGCTCTTGCGTGATGGTGACGCAGGAAGGGACGCGGCCGTTGCTGGTGGAAATTCAGGCGTTGGTCGATAGCGCTCATGGCAATCCGCGGCGCTTGACCGTCGGTCTCGATGCGCAGCGTCTCGCCATGTTGTTGGCGGTGCTGCATCGCCATGCCGGCATTGTCTGTTTCGACCAGGATGTCTTTGTCAATGCCGTCGGCGGGGTGAAAATTATCGAGCCGGCGGCCGATTTGGCGGTTTTGCTGTCAATTACCTCCTCATTGAAAAACAAGCCATTGCCGTCGAAATTGATTGTTTTCGGCGAAGTCGGCCTGGCCGGGGAAATTCGTCCGGCGCCGCGGGGGCAGGAGCGTTTGAAGGAGGCGGCCAAGCTTGGTTTTACGCGGGCGCTGATTCCGGAGGCCAATCGCCCGAAGCAGGCGATTGCCGGCATGGAGGTGATTTCGGTCAAGCGCGTCGAAGAGGCGGTGGCCCGCGTCCGGGAGTTGGACTAAGCTGCGGCGTTACTCAAAACAAATATCATGTTTAACCTGTCCCGCTACTTTTCGACGCTCAGCTTCATCCTCATCGTGATGGCCGCCGGTGCGCTTGGGCCGCTTTATCGCCTGCTTTCCGTACAGCAAATGACCGAACTGGCCGAGCACCGTAATGTCGCGATGGCCCAGATATTCGAGAATTCATTAGGTAAACCCTTGGCCAGTTTGATGAGCGCCGCGCTGGGTCGGGATGTGGATTTTCTGAAAAAATCCGGCGAGGCCGTGCAACTGCAGCGCGATATTGTCGCTCTGATGCGCAATACATCGGTTGTAAAAATCAATATCTTCGATCGTCTCGGGAGGACGGTTTTTTCGTCTGACGTCAGCCAGATTGGTGAAAGTCAGTTGGAAAACCGGGCATTCCGT
>CAZLPR010000305.1:1328-2423 GCA_964561415.1 uncultured Dechloromonas sp.
CGCGACACGCGGCACGGTAACGAGCGAGTTGAGTCACCGCAATCGTCTGAATACCTTTGAGGGCAACCGATCCGATATTGATATTTTGTCGAGCCATATTCCAATTATTGGCAAGGATGGCTCGATTGAAGGTGTTTTTGAGCTTTACCAGGATGTTTCTCCGTTCATGGCGCAATTGCCGCGCAGTTTGTGGTGGGTGACGGCGGGCATTTTTACGGTATTCATGCTCCTTTTTCTGATGCAGTTCCTCGTGGTTCGTCGTGCCCAGCACATTCTCGAGGAGCAGGAAGGCCGGATCAAGGCGGCGCGCGATACGCTGGAAATCCAGGTCGATGCCCGCACTGAAGAGTTGAAGCGGGCCAATAGTCAGCTGCAAGCTGAAATTTCGGAGCGCCGGCAGGCCGAAAGCAAACTCAATTATTTGGCCTACCACGACCCGTTGACCGGGCTGGCCAATCGGCGCTGCTTTATTGAACGCCTCGAAGATAGCCTGCGCGAGTCGGCGCAGCACGGGCAGCAACTGGCCGTGCTGTTTATCGATCTTGACCAGTTCAAGCAGGTCAATGACTCGCTCGGTCACGCTGTCGGCGATGAATTGCTGGTGACTGTCGCAGCGCGTCTTTCCGAGCATGTGCGGCTGATCGACATGCTGGCCCGGCTGGGTGGCGATGAATTCATTTGCCTGATGGAATCGGTGCGCACGGCGGACGAGGTGGCGGTATTGGCGCGCGAAATTATTGACGCTTTTGAAATGCCGTTTGGTCTCGGTGAGCATGAACTTTTCCTCTCGGCGTCGATTGGCATCAGCCTCTTTCCCGGCGATGCGGAAAGCATGGTCGATCTGATGCGCAATGCCGATACGGCGATGTATCGGGCCAAGGCGATTGGCCGCGGGCAGTTCCATTTCTACACGCCGGAAATGACGCGCGATGCGCAGGAACGTATCCGCATGGAAAACCTGTTGCGCCGGGCGCTTGGTAACGGTGAGCTTTCCGTGCATTTTCAGCCGCAAGTCGATACCTGGAGTGGTCAGCTGGTCGGGGCCGAGGCGCTGCTCCGCTGGCATAGTCCCGAGCTCGGTCTGGTCATGCCGTC
>CAZLPR010000305.1:2433-2994 GCA_964561415.1 uncultured Dechloromonas sp.
GCGCTTTATTCCGCTGGCCGAGGAGTCGGGGATCATTATTCCGCTCGGTAACTGGGTGCTACGGGAAACTTGCCGGCAGGTCATGCAGTGGCGACACAGCGGTTTCGAGCTGCCGCAGGTCTCGGTCAATCTTTCCGTCAAGCAGCTCGAACGGCCGGAGTTCATTGAAACGCTGGGCGATATTCTTGACGCAACCGGCATGGATGCGAGCATTCTCAAACTTGAACTGACCGAGTCGGTGGTGATGGGCGTGGGCGATGCCTGCGGTCTACTGCAACGTTTGCGCGATTTTGGGATTAGTCTGGCCCTGGATGATTTTGGGACGGGTTATTCGTCGTTGAATTACCTGAAAATGTTGCCGGTGCAGCAGTTGAAAATTGACCAGTCCTTCGTCGCCGGAATCGGCCAGAATCCGGGCGATGAGGCGATTATTCGGACGGTGATGGAGTTGGCCACCCGGCTCGGTTTCGAAGTTGTGGCGGAAGGCGTCGAAACGACCGAGCAAGCGGCATTTCTGGCTGGGTTGGGTTGCCAGCAATTACAGGGCTACCTGCACGGACG
>CAZLPR010000306.1:0-2988 GCA_964561415.1 uncultured Dechloromonas sp.
TGGAGTAGGGTGCAATCAAGCGCCCGATGAAGATACTGCCAGCGAGGAAAAGAACGGCCTGGGCAATGATCCAGCTAACCTGTCCGACGCTCACCGAGCCGACCTGAACCAGGCTGGAGACTACCGCCAGAATAACCAGGCCGAGGACGTCGTCGATCACGGCGGCACCGAGCACGATGCGCGCTGCGGGCAGATTGAGCTTGCCGAGATCGCGGAAGACGCGCCCGGTAATGCCGACCGACGTGGCGGCCAGCGTGGCGCCGAGGAAAAGGTAGGCATTGGCGTCACGGCCCGGCAGAAGCCAGGGACCAACGACAAATGCCCCGAGCACGAAGGGGGCGACAATGCCCAGGGTGCCCACCGCGAAAGCGCGTGGCCCAACTTTGATCAGATCGGCCAGGCGTGTTTCGAGACCGATTTGCAGCAACAGCACGATGACGCCGAGTTCGGCGATAAAGGCGATGATCGGGTCTTGGGCGATGGTGTCGAACAGGCTGACGCCAAAAAGCGAAAGGTTACCCAGCAAAACGCCGAGCAAGAGCTCGCCCAGGACGGCGGGAAATCCAAGGCGCTGCGCCAGCGGCGAAAACAGCCGGGCACTCATCAGGATGATGGCGAGCCAGAGCAGGTTTGCACCGACCACACCGCTCCCCGCCGCAAAGGCGGAAAGCGGCAAAAGGAGCAGGCCGAGGAGCGCTACCCGCATCAGTGGTTGCCGCTGCTTACCGGGGCACTGGATGGCGCTACCGAAGCGGCCGGGGAAACGACGGCCGTATGCGTGACTTGATCTTCCTTGTGTTTTTCATGCGGATGCCAGCCGAGAACGACGAGCATGACAAAAAAGCCGATGACATAACCAACCGGAATCATCCAGCCATGGCGCAGCCATTGACCGACCGATTTTGCTTCGGGGAAGAGATTGGATACCGCGACGCCGGCCGAGGAACCGAACCACAGCATCGAGCCGCCAAAACCGACGGCGTAGGCGAGGAAGCCCCAGTCGTAACCGCCTTGTTTGAGGGCGAGAGCGGTCAGCGGAATGTTGTCGAAAGCCGCCGAAATGAAGCCCAGGGCCAGCGTCCCCAGCCATGAAGCGGGCGGCAGTTTTTCGACCGGCATCATCGAGGCGCAGGTGACCAGCGCGAGCAGGAAAACTGCCCCCTTGATGGCATCCGGCATCAGGCTCCATTCCGGTTTGCGCACCGGGATGGCGAGCAACAGTGCAATCCAGACGGCAACGCCGAGGAAGGGAAAGTGGTCAGCCATCGCCGTGAATTTCAGGTTGACCGTGACATTGGTAACGACAGCGGCCACCAGAATAAAGAGGACGATACTGACCCGCGCCCAGTCGATGTGATGCACGGCCTGAAAATCACGGCTGATCGCCATGTGCTTGTGCTGCAGCAGCGCAGCGGGGATGCCGAAGATGACCGTGGCGACGGCGGCAGGCATGTAGGCTTCGATGACATCAAGCGGGCTGACACCGTCGATCCACATCATCGTGGTGGTCGTGTCACCGAGCACGGAGCCGGCACCGCCGGCATTTGAGGCGGCGACAATGGCGGCGAGATAGCCGATATGCACCTTGCGTTTAAAGACACTGGCGGCGACCGTGGCGCCGATCAGCGCGGCGGCAATATTATCGAGAAAGCCGGAGAGCAGGAAGATGATGGCGAGCAGCATGAAAGGCCCAAGCCAGCCTTCCGGGAGGAGTTTCGGCAGCACTTCGGGGACGCCGCTATCTTCAAAGTGCCTGGCCAATAATGCGAAGCCGACCAGTAGACAGAGCAGGTTAACCAGCAGCACCCACTCGTGCGCCATGTGCATGCCGAAGCCGGCCAGACCGGCGCCGGTCTTGAACCCGGTAAATAAAATCTTGTAGGTAGCGATGGTCACCGCCCCCGTCAGGGCGACCTGCAAGACGTAATGGTGAAATAACGCGACGCTGAGCAGCGTTGCGGCAAAAAGGATGAAGTCAACGGGAATGCCCGCGACGGTTGGGCCGTCAGCCCCGGATGCGGCAAGTGCCAGCGGTGCGGCCAACAAGGCCAGCAGACCCGCGACAAAACGCAGTCGGCTTACATCAATCAGTGATTTCATCAACTTCTCCAAATGGCAGGTTGGCCGAAATTCTAACATCGTGACGATTTTGGGGAATGTTAATGGCGGCGGATTCGGCTAAACTTGGCCGATTCAATGCAACCAAGGTAACCGCCATGAAAATTTTGCTTCCCGTCGACGGCTCCACTCACTCCGATCGTGCCGTCCAGCACATCATCTCTGCGGTAGAGGGTTGTGCCAAGCGTGAAATCCTGCTGATCAATGTCCAGTCACCGATCGACGCGCCCGAGTTGCTCAGCCATATGCCGGCCAATGAGATTGAGGCGATGCAGGAATCGCGCGGCGGCGACGCGCTGACTTCCGCCCGCGCCCTGCTGGACCAGGCGGGAGTTAATTACACGGCGGCCGTCCTGGTCGGGCCGGTGGCCGAAACGATTGCCCAATATGCAACCGAAAATGGTTGCGACAAAATCATTATGGGAACGCGCGGCCTGGGAAGCATTGGTAGTGCCTTGCTGGGTTCGGTCACCAACCGCCTGATGCACCTCACCGACTTGCCGGTAACGCTGGTCAAATAAGCTTTTTACACCTCGGCAGTGAGCTTTGCTATCCGCCCGGCGGCGCGGCTTAGTGATTTTCGGCGCAACGCTGAATTTCAATAGTCAGGTGCACGATTTCCTCATGCACACCGAGTTGCTGACGAATCTCCTGCGCACTCAGATCGGCATCATGCGTGAGTAGCGTCAGCGCGCAGGCATAGGCGCCCGTACCGACGCGCCAGACGTGGAGGTCGGTCAGGTGGGTGTCGCCGGCCTCTGGCAACTGCGCGATGACCTCACGGATTTCATCGACGACCGGGTGATCCATTTCACGGTCGAGCAGTACGCGGCTGGTCTGGCTGAGCAATTTTTTCGACCACAGCGCAAC
>CAZLPR010000307.1:0-2987 GCA_964561415.1 uncultured Dechloromonas sp.
ACTACCCAGATCATCGGTATAACCGACCAGCGTAACCTCAAGCTTTGGATTAGCCTTCAAACGCTCGGCGTGACGACGCGCAGTCATGCGCCCCGCCGCATTGACGCTTGAAGAACCCAAGACGAAAAACACGTTATTTTCCTCGTCGACCGCAGCCATCAACTGCGCTTCACTCGGCACACGCACCGCCTCGGCGCTCGCGACCACCGGCTCACTCTCTTCCAAACGCTCTCCGCTAACGACGGTTGCTACAGGCGCTTGAGGCGGCGTGCCGGCGCAACCGGCAAGAATACCCATAAGAAGCACGGCACAAAAAGCAGAAATACGTGTCATGCGGAAAACTCCACGGCTTGTGGCGCAGCAACCAATTCAGCCAGGGGCGTTCGAGCGCTGGCTTCATCCTTGCCGGGCAAATGCAGAATCAACTCTTCCAGATTGATATGCAAGGTCTTTAAAACCACCAAAGGCAATTTAGACAAGGCTTCAGGGAGAATGCCTTCAGCCGGCCCAGGCAGCGCAGCCAATGCCGCCAAACCACTGGCCGCCAGACAAAGCCCAACCCGCCGCTGGTCAGTACTTTGCCGCTTCTTGGTCAGACACCCCAATGCCACCAGTTTGTCGACCAGCAAACTACAGGTTGACTGATGCACCCCCATGCGAATGGCCAATTCGCCAATCCCGATTTCCGGCGTACGCTGAACTTCCTGTAACACCCACATCTGGGAACCGGACATCCCGCAACGCTCTTCAACCAGACGAAAATATTGGCGCATGGAGCCAAAAAGTAAACGAAATTGCTGCAACACGTCCATCGTCAGCAAAGGGGGATTAGTCTCGGAGGATGGCTTCAAAATTGACCTGGCAATCAGATTGCACGAATTCGGGGCGGAAATTATATTGCCTATCAATCTACTTGTAGCTGTTCTTGAGTAGATTTTTTCCATAGTCAATTGCCCTGCTCCATTTCACAACCAACGAACGATGAACCTTTACTCGCCACAAAACTTTCCGACAAGCGCCACCAATGAGCGCCAAAATGAGGCGGAAAAACGATCAAACATGAAGGCGAATCCGGCGCACTCGGTCTAAAATAGCGGCTTCCGGTGCAATGCTCGCCAATGCAACCAGAAGCCAGTGGCTGGACTCCAATCCGTACAATCCCCCTGAACATAACTGCCAGTCTCGCTGTTTGTTGTCTCAGGCGCCCGAATAAAAATTGGCAACATGGTTCGACAACGACGCTTTCGATGTTTTTCAAAACCGATTAACACGATCCCGAAATTTGAGGTAAATATCGATTAACCGCAATTCAAATAGGCAATATTGGGAGTAAAAATGATAAAAGTTGGACTAGTAGGTTATGGCAAGGCAGGCAGGGCAGTTGCCCGGGTTCTTGCCGAAGATTCACGATTTGAACTCTGCTGGATCGCACGCAGCTCCGCCGCGAACGCAGAGATCGAAGTGCCAGTAACGATACTGGAAAAGACATCCTTCCCGGACTGGCTCGACCAATACCCGGTCGATGCAATCGTCGATTTTTCCAACGCAGAGGCCGTACACCTGTATGGTGAAGCAGTTCGCCAACGCCGGATCATGCTGGTCAGCGCCATCTCAGGCTACCCGGCAGAAACACTCGATTACATCCGCGATCTCGGGAAAGACATTCGGGTAATGAGCTCCCCGAACATCACACTTGGCATCAACTTTCTGATGCTGGCCGCAAAGCTGCTACGCCGCATTGCCCCTTTTGCCGATATCGAAATCGTCGAGCAGCACTTCCGGGAAAAACCAGAAATATCAGGCACCGCGAAACGAATTGCCGAAACCCTTGACGTCGATAACGAACGAATCACTTCACTCCGTCTCGGGGGCATCGTCGGACACCATGAAGTCATCTTCGGCTTCCCCTACCAGACCGTTCGCCTCATTCACGACTCGATCAAACGCGAAGCGTTTGGTACAGGCACTGCCTTTGCCGTACTCCAGCTCGCCACCTGCAAGCGGGGCTTCTACACCTTTGACGATCTCTTGCTCGACTTGGTCCGCCACGAACTGCAGTCGGAAAACCCAGCACAAGAAGACCGGGCCTGATACTCGCCACCCGCCGGGTTTACCCCTGGCGCTCGCCAAAGCCGATCAGGTAAAGCAATGCCTGAAGCAAAACCCTAAAGTAAATCAATTTTCACTGCTGGCTTTGCGACTTTTCGATCGCCGCCAGCAAGCGCAAAGCCCGCTCTCGATTTTTTTCAATTGCGGCTGCGCGTTCGGCAACATTGGCAGCTTCCGCCAAGGACGCCTTAACCAATGCCTGATGAGGCGTCAGACCAGCCATTGCAGCATCAAGCATACGTTCAGTTTCTAAGTCGAGGTCATTTTCGGGCATTGGAATCTCCATTCAGGACGGCCGTTGTTTTAACCGTTTCTCCCAGTTGAGTAAAGGCAAAACCTCGGCAGGAGTGGATTTGCATGTGGAATAGCGGCAACTACTGGAGCAAAAAGCATCAGGACCGACAAAAAAAAGCCCGCGCTAGGCGGGCTAAATCCATTTCTTGGAGGAGATGGAGGAGACAGCAGCGATTATGCCAATAAATATTGTGCACCGCAACAATATTTATGTATCAAATTGTAAGCCTGCCCACCACCCTGCTTTTTGATCACCCTGAGTAGTTTGTCATTCCTGTCAGGTGGAATTTAAGTTTGGGACAAGAGTAAAACACCCATTGCCCGAAAAAATCCAGATAATAAATCGTTCAAAAATTAACGCAAGATATTGATTTTATTGGTGCCCGGGACGGGAATCGAACCCGTACAGCCATAAGCCGAGAGATTTTAAGTCTCTTGTGTCTACCAATTTCACCACCCGGGCAGCACTTCAAACATCTTGAAGCCCCAACGAACAAAGGGAAAGCGCTAAGCGCTTTCCCTTTGTATTTGGAGCGGCAGAAGAGTCTCGAACTCTCGACCTCAACCTTGGCAAGGTTGCGCTC
>CAZLPR010000308.1:0-2987 GCA_964561415.1 uncultured Dechloromonas sp.
GCTTGGCCAGGATGCGGTCGCGGGCGCTCATTGGCCGCTCCTTTCTTCCGTACGCTTCAGCAAGAAAGTGGCGATGTGTTCGCCGGGCAGGGTGGGGGTGCTGCGGCCTTCCTGTTTGTCCTTCCAGGCGGCGTGGCCGAGGATGTTCATCAAGCAGCCGCAGTCGGCGCTGACGACGCGCTCGGCGCCGGTGGCTTTCAGTGACTTCACTTTGTCTTCCACCATGGCGCCGGAAATTTCCGGTTGCTTGATCGAGAAGGTGCCGCCGAAACCGCAGCATTCGGATTCGTGATCCTGCTGCGCCACTTTCACTTTTTTCAGGTTGCCGAGCAACTGGCGGCCGGTGAGATGGACGCCCATTTCACGGCGGGCAGAGCAGGAGGTGTGCAGCACGACGGTACAGTCGCCGCCTTTGTCTTCCGGCTGGTAGCCGAGCACATTGACCAGAAAATCGGTGAATTCATAAATGCGTCCCGACAGCGCTTCGGCCTGAAGCAGGCGCGCCGGGTCTTGGGCGAACAGCGTCGGGTAATGGTGTTTCATCATCCCGGCGCAGGAACCGGAGGGTACGATGACCGGCCAGTTTTCCGGGAAAAGCGTCAATTGCTGCGCCGCGACCTTGCGCGCCTCTTCGGGAAAACCGCTTGTATATGCGGGTTGACCGCAGCAAGTCTGCTCCTCAGGGAAGTGCACGCGGATGCCCTGGCGCTCGAGCAAAGTGATGGCATCGAGGCCGGCGCCGGGGAAGAATTGATCGACGACACAGGTCGCGAAGAAATAAACATCTGCCGGGCGCTGGCGAGTTTTTGTTGAGTCGCTCATTTTGTCTCCGATGGTAAATTGGTCAAACCAATGTTTTGCGGTGGAAGAAATGTACGATATAACCGTGACTTAGTCAAATAAATAGGGGTATATCCTATGCTTGCACTTTACCGATTCGCTGTTTAGAATGTGGTGGTCTTACCAATCGAGCAATCTACTTTGTCCATGCCGCAAAACAAGTTGCAGGTTCCGCGTATTTCCGATGCCGTTGCTGCTTCGCTCGAGCGCCGTATTCTGGAAGGTTCGCTGAAGCCCGGTGACCGCCTGCCGCCCGAGCGCGAGCTTGCCGTCGAACTTGGTGTGTCGCGCCCTTCGCTGCGCGAGGCGATTCAAAAGCTCGCTTCCAAGGGTATGGTACAGAGTCGGCAGGGCGGTGGCACTTATGTGACTGATCGTCTCGAGTCCAGTTTCTTCGACCCCTGGCAAGAGATGATGGGCGCCCATCCTAATCTGCGCGAAGACATGCTCGAATTTCGCCGCATGCTCGAAGGTCAAGCGGCTGAATGGGCTGCCGAGCGTGCCACTGAAGCCGATATGACGCGGATTGACCAGACTTTCACGGCGCTGAATGAGGCCTTCGTCAGTGATAATCTCGACCAGCGATCGAAAGCCGATATCGCTTTCCACCAAGCCGTCGGCGAGGCTTCGCACAATGCCTTGATCGGCCATTTGTCGGCAGCGCTGCTGCGCCTGATGCACGACAACATCCGCCTCAACCTCGGGGAACTGAAAACCTTGCCGGCCGCCGGTGTCTTGCTGAAAAACCAGCATGCCGCCATTCATGCCGCGATCCGCGACCGCAAGCCGCAAGCCGCCCGCGCTGCCGCCGAAACGCACATCGATTTCGTCCGCGAAACATTGGCCCAGTCTCTGCGCTCCGCCGCCCGGCGCGAGACCGCGGCGCGCCGCCTGCATACCGAATTTTCACCTTCCGATTCATTCTCTTCTTAAATTGACTCCCTGAAAGGAATCCGCATGGAACCCCTCGTCATTCCCTTTGAAAAGCTGCGCATGACCGATGTCGAACAAGTCGGCGGCAAGAATTCGTCGCTCGGCGAAATGATCAGCCAGCTGGCCGGTACCGGTGTTCGCGTGCCAGGCGGCTTTGCCACCACGGCCGATGCCTACCGCGATTTCCTGGCGCAAAGCGGTCTGGATGACAAGATCAACGCCGCGCTCGATGCGCTGGATGTTGAGGATGTGAACGCGCTCGCCGCCTGCGGCGCCGAGATCCGCCAATGGATCATGGAAACCCCGTTCCCGATGGATCTGACCGTCGCCATCGCCGAGCAGTATCAGTCCCTGGTGGCAGACTCCACCGCCGACATGTCCTTCGCCGTGCGTTCTTCCGCCACCGCGGAAGACTTGCCGGATGCTTCCTTCGCCGGTCAACAGGAAACTTTCCTGAACATCGTCGGCCTGGAAAACATCATGCACGCCATCAAGGAAGTGTTCGCTTCCCTGTACAACGACCGTGCCATTTCCTACCGCGTCCATAAAGGCTTCATCCACGCCGACGTCGCTCTGTCGGCCGGTATCCAGCGCATGGTTCGTTCCGACAAGGGCGCGGCCGGCGTGATGTTCACGCTCGATACCGAATCCGGTTTCCGCGATGCCGTTTTCGTGACTTCTTCCTACGGTCTCGGCGAAACCGTCGTCCAGGGTGCGGTCAATCCGGACGAGTTCTACGTGCACAAGCCCATGCTGGCTGCCGGCAAAAAGGCAGTCGTGCGCCGCAACATCGGCTCCAAGATGATCAAGATGACGTTCTCGACCGAAATGCGCGCCGGCCGCTCGGTGATTACCGAGGAAGTTGAAGAATCGCTGCGTCACCAGTTCTCGATCAATGACGAAGAAGTCATGGAACTGGCCCGTTACGCGATGATCATCGAAGCCCACTACGGTCGTCCGATGGACATCGAATGGGGCAAGGACGGTATCGACGGCAAGCTCTACATTCTGCAAGCCCGTCCGGAAACCGTGCAGTCGCAAGCCAGCGCCGGCAAGGTCGAGAAGTTCAAGCTCAAGCAGTTCTCCAAGGTCGTTGCCTCCGGTCGCGCCATCGGCCAGAAAATCGGTATTGGCCCGGTCCGCATCGTCAAGGATCCGAAGCAAATGGATCAGGTCAAGCCGGGCGACGTGCTCGTCGCCGACATGACCGACCC
>CAZLPR010000309.1:0-2976 GCA_964561415.1 uncultured Dechloromonas sp.
AACAGTTTGGAAAATGCCACAGTGCAGCTCATGAGCAGTTTCCAGAACGCTATGGAGGAAAAGGATGGCTGAACCTCTTCAGGTAAGCGACGCTGATTTCGAATCGGAAATCCTGAAGTCCGATATTCCGGCCCTGGTGGATTTTTGGGCCGCGTGGTGCGGCCCCTGCCAAATGATGGCGCCCGATTTTCATCAGGCAACGATTGATCTGGAACCTTATGTCCGGATGGCCAAACTGAATACGGAAAACGAGCAACAACTCGCTGCCCGCTTCAACATCCGCAGCATTCCAACCCTGATTATTTTCAAGGATGGCCGTGAAATCGGCCGGCAAAGTGGCGCGCTCAATCTGAACAGTCTGAAACGCTGGCTTCAGCCGCATCTTTACCGAGCTTAATCTTTTCACTGACCTGTCGTTAATAAGGCCTCAATACATGAAGTACGGAGGTCGCCATGAAAATCGCCAGTGCCGATCTGCAGATGGCCTCATCACATGCCAGTCTGCAACACCGTGAAATCAGTGAATCCCTGAAAATGTGGGCTGGGCCACGCCAGCCGGACTTGGCCAGCGACAATCGCCGCCCAGGCCCGACGCTGGCTGACCCCGTCAATATCTCCCCAGCCGGGAAAGAGGCCCAATCGGCCGATTCGATCAAGGAGGCACAGGATGCTGCGGTCGACAACGATCCCGGGCTGATTTTGATTCGCTCGATGCTGGAGTTTCTGACCGGCCGAAAAATGCACGTCTTCGACGCCCGCGAATTGCAGGTATCGAGCGGAAACACAACCAGCACCCCGCCGAATCAATCGGTCACCAATGGTCAAGCGACTTCAGCAGGCTATGGCATCGAATACGACTTCAGCGAGTCTTACACCGAAACCGAACAAACCAGCTTCGCCGCGAGCGGCACGGTCAAAACCGCCGATGGCCGGGAAATCAGCTTCAACCTCGAGCTCTCGATGTCTCGGGCCTATCACGCAGAAAGCAACGTCAGCCTGCGCTTGGGTGATGCCAGCCGCAAAGTTGATCCTCTTGTGCTGAATTTCGCCGGTAATGCAGCGCAATTAACCGATCAACGCTTCGCCTTCGACCTGAATGCGGACGGTAAGACTGAAAACATCAACTTCGTCGCACCAGGCAGCGGCTTTCTCATTTTTGATCGCAATCAGGATGACAAAATTAACAATGGTAGTGAAATGTTCGGCCCAACCACTGGCGATGGTTTTGCCGAACTTGCCAGATTGGATGATGACCACAATGGCTGGATCGACGAAAACGATGCCGCATTCAGCAAGCTGGAGATTTGGTCCCGCAACAGTAACGGCCAAGACCAACGCCAATCGTTAGCCGCTGCGGGCGTCGGTGCTATCGCCCTGAGCCGTATCAATACCCCCTTCGATCTAAAAAGCAATGACAACATAACGCTTGGGAATATTCGCACTTCCGGAATTTTTTTGCATGAAGATGGCGAGACTGGCACAATTCAACAAATCGATCTGACCGTTTAACCAAAGGGAACGACATGCTGCGCTTTGCCGATCTAAAAATATGGGTACGCCTGACCGCTGCCATCTGGCTGATCCTCGCCGTTATCTGGGCCAGTGCCATTGTTTGGACAACACAAGTCAATCGCGACACAGCTATCCGTCAGGCACACGATTTTTCCAACAGCATCCATGAAATGACAATGGCCGGCCTGACCGGCATGATGATCACCGGCACAGTGGGCCAGCGCGAAGTATTTCTCGACCAGATCAAACAGTTATCGGTCATCAAGGATCTACACGTCGCCCGTGGCGAAGCCGTGATCAAGCTCTACGGTCCTGACACTAAAGATACCCGTCCACTGACCGCCCTTGAACAACAGGTGATGAATAGTGGCACCCCGTACATGGCCGTCGAATCGAGTAATGGCAGCTCTTTCCTGAATGTCATCAATCCCACCAAGGCCTCGAAAAATTACCTGGGCAAGGACTGCGTACTCTGCCATCAGGTACCGGAAGGGACTGTACTCGGCGTGGTCAGCATGAAAGTTTCGCTCGACTCCGTTGAATCTGCCGTGTCCGCCTTCCGCCTGAAAATTATCGGGGTCGCGATTGCTGCCCTGGGCGCCCTGCTGATCATCATTTATTTGCTCACCCGACACTTTGTCACCGCGCCGCTTGAAGAGTTGCGCAAAGGCTTGCGTGACATTGCCAGCGGCGAAGGTGACCTGACCCGCCGGCTACCGGTTAATGGCCAGGATGAAGTAGGTCAGTCAGCATCGGTATTCAACGAAATGATGGAAAACTTCAACCAACTGGTTCGCCAGGTACGCGACTCGGCGAGCCAGGTTTCCACACGCGTCACAGCACTCTCCGACAATACGGACCGCGTTTCACAAAGCTCACACCTGCAAAATGAAAAATCCAACGAAGCCGCAGCCGCTGTCGAACAACTGGTGAGCAGCATCTCCTCGATTGCCCAAAGCGCCGAACACGTCCAGCACCAATCGCAGGAAAGCCTTGCCCGTGCCAACGAAGGTAGCCGCAACCTCACCGTGCTGCTTGGTGAAATGAATGTCGTGGAAAGTGCCGTCAAAGAGATGGCCGTTTCGGTCAATGACTTTGTACGCAATACCGAATCCATCACGCAAATGACCCGCGAGGTCAAGGATATTGCCGAACAGACCAATCTACTCGCCCTCAATGCCGCCATCGAAGCCGCACGAGCCGGCGAACAAGGCCGTGGCTTTGCCGTCGTCGCCGACGAGGTCCGCAAACTGGCCGAAAAATCATCGCGCTCCGCCAGCGAGATCGACACCATTACGGCTACGCTAAGCGCTCAGTCGGTCGCCGTCCGGCGCAGTATCGAGCAAGGCCTGGAACACCTGGCGAGCAGCCAGACGGCGGTGGCAACCGTCTCCAGCGTGCTGCAGGCGACTAATGGCTCGGTCGCCGAGGTCGGCCACGGCCTCGACGCCATCGCCTCGGCCA
>CAZLPR010000310.1:0-2970 GCA_964561415.1 uncultured Dechloromonas sp.
CCGCCGTAACGGCGGGTGGTCGAGCTGTCGGCTTGTTCAAACGCCTTGAAGAGGCGTGATTGCGCTTCGAGCGAGAGGCCAATGCCGGTATCGCTGACTTCATAACGTACCAGCAAGCCGTTTTTATCTTGGCGGAGCAGGCGGGCGGCCAGCGTAATGCGGCCTTGCTCGGTAAATTTGACGGCATTTGAGAGAAAGTTGAGCAGGATTTGCTCGATGCGCAGCCGGTCGCCGTGCAGCTCATTGGGCAGATCAGCGGCGATGTCGTTGAGAAGCAGCACCTGTTTGGCCTGCGCTTTATTGCCCAGCAAATTGCGCACATTGGCGAAAACTTTGTCGAGAGAGAAATCAACGCTATCGAGCGTCAGTTTGCCGGCTTCGATTTTGGAAATATCCAGAATGTCATTGATGATGGCGAGCAAATGCTGCGCCGCATCCGAGACTTTGCCCAGACGCTCCCGCTGCTTCGGGTTCTCGGCATCACGCAGCGCAATGTAGGTCAGGCCCATGACAGCGTTCATGGGCGTGCGGATTTCGTGGCTCATATTGGCCAGGAAAGTGCTCTTGGCGCGGTTGGCCGCTTCTGCCTCGTTTTTCGCCTGATTCAGTTCGGTCGTGCGTTCATGGACGATCGCTTCGAGGTTCTCGCGGTAACGTTCAAGCTCGGCCTGGGTGCGTTTTTTCTCGGTAATGTCTTCCTTGATGGCCAGGTAATGCGTCACCCGGCCATCCGGCTGGCGCACCGGGGAAACGATGGCGTGTTCCTGGTACAGCGTGCCATCCTTACGCTGATTGGTGAATTCGCCGCGCCAGATCTGACCGTGTTCGAGTGTCTGCCACAGACTGATGTAAGTGGCCTTGGGTGTCAGGCCGGATTGCAATTTTTTCGGATTTTCGCCGATCACTTCGGCACGGCTGTAGCCCGTGTTATTAACAAACGTCTTATTGACGTATTCGATCTCGCCCAGGATGTTGGTGATGACAATGCTGTGCGGACTTTGCTCAATTGCCAGCGACAACTTGCGCAATTCATCCGAGGCTTTGTAGCGGTCGGTGACATCCTGTAGCGTGCCGATCAGCGCCGTTGGCTCGCCTTGGGCGGTGCATCGAATTTTGGCCTGTGAATGGATCCAGCGCAGGCTGTCATGGCCCGTGATGCGGTATTCGATGCTGTGATCATCGTCATTGCAGAGGGTTTTATCCCAGATTTCGCGGACGCGCTGACGGTCATCCGGGTGGATGCAATCGATGATCGTCTGCTGGCTGAGTGGCGTTTCCGGCGGCAGGGCGAGTATCCGGTAGATTTCATCGCTGCCCGTCAGCAAGCCGGTTTTGAGATTTTGTTGCCAGTTGCCGAGATGGGCGATGTGCTGGGCCTCGCGCAGTGCTGACTCGCTTTCGCGCAGGCGTTGCTCCATCTCTTTGCTCGCGCTGATGTCCTGGATGGTGCCAAACATGTGGGAGATCTGGCCGTTGGCATCAAGATCGAGCTTGCCTTTGCCGTGCACCCAGCAAACGCGGCCATCCTGCCGGCGGATGATCCGGTATTCGTTATCGAAACCGAGGGCTTTGCTGAGCACCTGATCCTGCAGATAGCCGGCCATGCGGGCGCTGTCTTCAGGGTGGATCAGCGCCAGCCAGCTCCGCGCTGTGCGGACATAGCTCGGATCAATGCCGAAAATGTCATCGAGGACGGGCGAGCCGCTCCAGACATCGGCCTGCGGATCGAAATGAAAATGGCCGATGCGCGCCATGCGTTGCGCTTCGAGCAAATTTTCCTCACTGCGCCGTAGCGCCTGACGCGAGTGTTGCATGCTGATGCCGAGGCAAAGCTCACTGGACAGGTTTTCGAGCAGCGCCATTTCAATATCGTCGAATGCATCGGCTTCAGCGGCATAAAGATTGAGCGTGCCATACAGGCGTCCATCGACGCGCAGCGGCAAGGCGGCCGAGGATTGATAACCGAGCGCCTGGGCCGAGGTGCGCCAGGGTTTGAAGGAGTGGTCGGTGAGGATGTTTTGCACGATGCTGGGCACGCCGGTGCGGATAGCGCGGCCGGTTGGCCCGCTGCCGACGGCCGTGTCGGCCCAGGTGATCTTATGCTGCTCGAGGTATTGATCGACAAAACCGGATTGCGCGACCGGCAAAACCCGTTTTTCACTATCGTGCTGGGCTTTGCCGACCCAGGCCATGCAGTAGCCGCCGACTTCTACCGCGATATTGCAGATTTCGCTCAACATCGTCGTTTCGTCGCTATGGCGGACGATGGCCTGGCTGACGGCGCTAATCAGCGACAAGCCGCGGTTCTGATTTTTCAGCGCAAATTGATCGTGCCGCTGCTGGGTGATGTCGATCAGGATGCCGACGGTGACCAGCGGCGAATTGTCCGCTTGCCGCTCGATGACGCAGCGCCGGTCCTCAACCCAGAGCCAGCGGCCATCGCGGTGCCGCATGCGATAAGCCGTGACGTAAGTCGTCGAATTCTCGTCTTTTTCGGCGTTGACCGCAGCATTCACGGTCGGGCGGTCGTCCGGGTGAACCAGCGCCAGCCACTCGTCCAGCGTCTGCGGTGACTCCTCCGGCGGGCAGCCGAGGAGTGCGAGCAGGCCGGGGCTGATGACGCTGCGGTTCTGGGTGTGAAAGTATTCCCAACTGCTGGCACCAGAGCCTTCCAGCGCCAGATGCAGATGGCTTTCCAGGCGGCGGTTTTCGCGCTCTTTCTCGGCACTGAGCAAGGCGGCTTCCAGCTGATGCGCGGCGAGTTGCTCAAAGAGCCGGTGCTGACTGACGACGCCGACCAGATCGCCGAGCGCATCGACCACTGCAATGTGGCGCAGATGGTAGCGGGTCATCGCCTCAAGCGCGGCGGTGACGGATTCGTTGATATTGATGCTGCACACCGGCAAGCTCATGGCGCGGTCGAGGCGGATGCTGTGAGCGTCCGGGAAATCGCTGAGCAGACGGGGAATG
>CAZLPR010000311.1:0-2964 GCA_964561415.1 uncultured Dechloromonas sp.
CACGGATGCGCGTGACTTCGGCGGCCGTGCCGGTGAAGAAGGCTTCATCCGCAGTATAAACCTCGTCGCGGGTGATACGTTTTTCACAAACTGCGATGCCCAGCTCGTCAGCAATCTGCAGCACGGTGGCGCGGGTAATGCCTTCCAGGCAGGAGGTCAGGTCAGGCGTGTACAGCTTGCCCTTTTTGACGATAAAGATGTTTTCGCCGGCGCCTTCGCAGACATAGCCTTCCGGATCAAGCAGCATGGCTTCGTCGTAACCATCGTTGGTCACTTCGTTATTGGCCAGAATGGAGTTGATGTAGTTGCCGGAGGCCTTGGCGCGGACCATCGAAATATTGACGTGGTGGCGGGTGAAACTGGAGGTTTTGACGCGAATGCCGCGTTCCATGCCTTCTTCGCCGAGGTAAGCACCCCACGGCCAGGCGGCGATGGCGACATGCACCTTGGCGCCCTTCGGCGACACGCCCATTTTTTCCGAGCCGTAGAAGGCGATCGGGCGGATATAACCGGATTCAAGATTGTTGGCGCGGATCACTTCCTTGTGCGCTTCGTTGATCGTGGCCTTGTCGAAAGGCATGGCCATCTGGAAGATATGGGCGGAGTTGAAAAGCCGGTCGGTGTGGTCTTCGAGGCGGAAGATGGCGCTGCCGCGCTCAGTCTTGTAGGCACGGACGCCCTCGAAGACACTCATGCCGTAATGTAGCGAGTGGGTGAGGACGTGGGTGGTGGCTTCGCGCCAGGGTATTAGCTTGCCGTCTTGCCAAATAAATCCGTCGCGGTCCGACATCGACATGGTCATTTCTCCGAGTAGCGCAATATCAAAGCGCACAATTCTAGCCGAATTCAGACGTTAAAATAACGCTTTTGCCGATTGAGCCGAGTCATGGTCTGGAAACCCAATGTCACCGTTGCCGCAGTTGTCATGCGCGATGGCAAATTTCTGCTGGTCGAGGAAGAAACCGACGCCGGGCTGGCTTTCAACCAGCCGGCCGGGCATCTGGAAGAGGGCGAGTCGCTGATTGATGCGGTGATTCGCGAGACGCTGGAAGAGACGGCTTATCACTTCAAGCCGACGCATTTGATCGGCATTTATAACTGGCGGCATCCGACGAAAAATGTGACTTATCTGCGCTTCGCTTTCGGTGGCGAATTGCGTGGGTTCGAGGCTGATCGGCCGCTCGATGCGGGCATTGTGGCGGCGCACTGGTTGACGCTGGATGAAATCAAGGCGACCCAGGCGCGGCATCGTAGCCCGTTGATCTTGCGCTGTATCGAAGATCAGATCGCCGGCAAGTCCTGTCCGCTCGACTTTCTGGTGCATTACGACTGATGCGCCGCTGGTTGTGGGCCTTGTTTTTTGCGCTGCCGGCGGTGGTGGCGGCGGATGAAACGGTTGCCGTTTGTTACGGTTACGGCTGTCTGGTGCAGCAGGATATTCATTACAGCGAAACGCGCCTGGCTGACGTTGACCGTCGGATGAATGCTGCGGTCAACGCCGCAGAAGAGCGAAAATTACTGGCTGAAGTGATCGGGCTGCTTTACGCCTGGGCCGGTGAGCAGTCGGCAATCCGGAATGACCGGGGCGGCAATTACGCCGATGCCGGCATTCACGGCAAAATGGATTGCATCGATCATTCAACATCAACGACGCGCCTGCTTGAATTGCTCGCAGCGCGCGGTGATTTGCGCTGGCATCGGGTGCAGGCTGCAGATGTGCGAAATTGGGGTTTTATCTTTGCGACGCACTATGCGGCAGTGATTGAAACGGTACGCACCGACTCGGCCGAGCGCTTCGTCGTCGATAGCTGGTTTGTGGATAATGGACAATCGGCGGTGATTTTGCCGCTGGATGAATGGAAGAAGGGGGCGGGGCCCGATGTCTGAAAAAACGGTAGTGGTTGGTTTGTCCGGGGGGGTCGATTCCTCGGTGGCGGCTTTGTTGCTGAAGCGTCAGGGCTGGAAAGTGATCGGCCTGTTCATGAAAAACTGGGAGGACGACGATACCGAAGAATATTGCTCATCGCGCCAGGATTTGATCGATGTGATGAGCGTCGCGGATCGCATCGGCATTGATGTCGAAGTGGTTAATTTTGCCGCTGAATACCGCGAGCGCGTGTTCGCTGAATTTCTGCGTGAATACGAAGCCGGGCGCACGCCGAATCCGGACATTCTTTGCAATTCGGAAATCAAGTTCAAGGCTTTCCTCGATCATGCACTGAAGCTCGGCGCTGACAAAATCGCCACCGGCCACTACGCCGGTGTCCGCGAATTCAATGGTGAATTCCAGTTGCTCAAGGCTGAAGATGGCACCAAGGATCAGAGCTATTTTCTTTACCGTCTGAATCAGGAGCAGCTGGCGAAAACTCTGTTTCCGCTGGCCGATATTTACAAGCGCGAAGTACGCAAGATCGCCGAAGCGGAAGGCTTGCACGTTGCGGCCAAGAAGGATTCAACTGGTATTTGTTTTATTGGCGAACGGCCGTTCAAGGACTTCCTCAGCCGCTATCTGCCGCCGAAAAAAGGTGAAATTCGCCGCCTCGATGACGGCAAGGTGATCGGCGAGCACGATGGTTTGATGTTTCACACGCTGGGCCAGCGCAAGGGGCTGCATATCGGCGGCCTCAAGGAAAAAGGTCAGGCCGGCGGCGGCGATCACGATGCCTGGTTTGTCGCCGGGAAGGATCTGGCGAATAACGTGCTCCATGTTGTGCAGGGCCACGATCACCCGGCGCTTTTCGTCGATCGGATGACGGCCGAGCAGCTGTCCTGGGTTTCCGGGCAGGCACCGCATACGCACTGGGTTTATACGGCCAAGCCGCGCTACCGCACGGCAGATCAGCCCTGCGAAGTCGAGCGCGTCGACGGTGAAAGCAGTGAAATAAGATTTGCCGAGCGGCAGTGGGCGGTGACGCCGGGACAGTCGGTGGGGCTCTATGAAAGCCGGGGCTGTTTGGGCGGCGG
>CAZLPR010000312.1:0-2958 GCA_964561415.1 uncultured Dechloromonas sp.
CGGCATTCCGTACAAGGGTAACTACTCCAGCTGGCTGGAGCAGAAGGAAGCCCGCCTGGAAACGGAAAACAAGCAAGTCGATGCGCATATGAAGGCGATGAAGCAGGAACTGGAGTGGGTCCGCTCCAATCCAAAAGCCCGTCAGGCCAAGAGCAAGTCCCGTCTGGCGCGTTTCGAGGAACTGTCCAGCCAGGAATACCAAAAGCGCAACGAGACCCAGGAAATCTTCATTCCGGTCGGCGAGCGTTTGGGCGACAAGGTCATCGAGTTCAACGGCGTGACCAAGTTTTTTGGTGACAAGCTGCTGATGGACAACGTCTCATTCAATATTCCGGCCGGCGCCATCGTCGGCCTTATCGGCCCGAACGGCGCCGGCAAATCGACGCTGTTTAAGATGATCACCGGCCAGCAACAACCGGATTCAGGCGAAGTGGTAGTCGGTCCAACGGTCAAACTGGCTTACGTCGATCAGTCGCGTGATTGTCTGGATGGCAGCAAAACGGTTTTTGAGGAATTGGCGCAAGGCAGCGACATTCTGCAAATCGGCAAGTTTGAAATGCCCAGCCGGGCCTACATCGGCCGCTTCAATTTCAAGGGTGGCGATCAGGGCAAGCAGGTAGGCAACCTCTCCGGCGGCGAACGCGGCCGGCTACATCTGGCCAAGACATTAATGACCGGCGGTAATGTTTTACTGCTTGACGAACCTTCCAACGACCTTGACGTGGAAACCTTGCGCGCGCTGGAAGATGCCTTGCTCGAGTTCGCCGGCTGCGCGATGGTGATCTCGCATGATCGCTGGTTCCTCGACCGCATCTGTACTCATATTCTTGCCGCCGAGGGCGATTCGCAATGGAGCTTCTTCGCCGGCAATTATCAGAAATACGAGGCTGATAAGGTGAAACGGTTGGGTGAAGATGGCGCAAAGCCCAAGCGCATCCGCTACAAGCCGATTACGCGCTGATTTTTAGCTGATTTTCACGGTTGACCGCAAGGCAAGCCATTGGTCTTGTGGTCGCCGGGCCAACCCTTGCTTTTATGGCCGCAGAAACTGAAAAATCCGCACCATGCAAAACGGGCACCTCATTGGCGCCCGTTCTTTTTTGAACACCCCGCCAAAGCGAGGCAGAGCAAACTTTTTATTAGTGCTTCAGACTGGCTGAAAATACCGCCTTGCTGTTTTCAGAAAACTGGAAGTCGGTAAAAGTACGATTGATTTCGGCTTCATTACGACCTTCGGAATGATCTTCAAAGCGGATACCGATCATCTTGCCGTTGGCGGCGAGTGTCTGGAAGGCGAAACGCCAACGTTGAGCTTCAGCCAGCCGCTCGCGCAGTTCGGCTTCGTTGGAAATCGTGATGCCGGCTTTCTTTAGTGAATCCAGGAACTGGTCGAAGGATTCGTTGCTCAAACTGCCCATTTGTATCTCCGTATGAAGTGCGGTGTTGGATCACCATGTTGCGAATAACGCCAGAATCACCAATCGGTTGACACGATTTTGACGAACCTGAACAGCCCTACGCGAGGGCTATGCCAGAAATCAAATATCAATTTAAATTCATCAACTTACAAAGCATTGAGAATACCTGGCCCGCTGATTTGTCGGGAGCCGGCGACGCTCGCCGGGTAGATATCTGCAACGTCTATGGCCTTCGCCAGCGACACATCGCCGGACACCCCGGATTGGCCGCACCAATGCGATAATCCGTCCCCTATGAAAAAGCCAAATCCCGCTGTCGCCATTTCCGAAATCCGCCCCGGGCAGTCGATCGAACTGCTCAAGGAACTGCACATTCTGACCCGCGACGGCAAACTGAATCAGGACACCCGGCGCAAGCTGAAACAGGTCTATCACCTCTACCAGTTCATCGAACCGCTGCTGGCCGGGGCACAGAGCCTGGCTGACCACGGCGCCGGCAAGTCCTATCTTGGCTTCATCCTCTACGATCTGTTTTTCAAGGAAAAAGAGACAGGGCATATCTACGGCATCGAAAGCCGCAAGGAGCTAGTCGAAAAATCGCGCGAGCTGGCCCAACGCCTTGGCTTTGCGCGGATGAGTTTTCTCGACGTGACCGTCGAGGAATCCACCCATTCCAACGCCCTGCCTGAGCGGATCGATGTCGTCACCGCCTTGCATGCCTGCAACACGGCGACCGACGACGCCATTCGTTTCGCCCTGACCAAGCAGGCCAGACACATTGTGCTGGTGCCCTGCTGCCAGGCCGAAGTTGCCGCAACGATGCGCGCCCGCAAGAATGAATCGCTTGGCAAGACAGCGCTCTCCGAACTCTGGCGTCATCCGATTCACACCCGCGAACTGGGCAGCCACCTGACCAACGTGCTGCGCTGCCTGTTGCTGGAAGCGCATGGCTATGAAGTCACGGTGACCGAACTGATCGGCTGGGAGCATTCGATGAAAAACGAGTTGATTATTGCTTCCCATACCGGTCGACCGCGCCCCGCAGGAAGTCCCCTGGTGGGACGGAAGAATGCCCGCGAGCGCGCCGAAGCCATCTTGCGTGAATTCAATATTGAAGAACTTGCCCCGCGCTTTGCCTACTGAATCGAAATGACCCGCCCCCATCACCCGCTCGAACTCCTCGCGCCGGCGAAAAATGCCGATTTCGGCATCGCCGCCATCAACCATGGGGCCGACGCCGTCTATATCGGCGGGCCGTCGTTTGGCGCGCGCACCAGCGCCGACAACACGGTATCCGAGATTGCCCGGCTGGTGGCGCACGCGCACCGCTTCAACAGCCGCATTTTTGTGACGATGAACACCATCCTGCGCGACGACGAGCTGGAAGGCGCGCGCACACTGGCCTGGCAACTTTATGATGCAGGCGTCGACGCGCTGATCGTGCAGGACATGGGCCTGCTCGCCATGGACATGCCTCCGCTGCAACTGCACGCCAGCACCCAGTGCGACATCCGTACACCCGAAAAAGCGCGCTTTTTGC
>CAZLPR010000313.1:0-2954 GCA_964561415.1 uncultured Dechloromonas sp.
ACACTGATCACCGTCACGGCAGCCCCGGTGGCAAGCAGCGCCGGGACGCAGCCCTGCAACAGGGGAAAGGCGCCAACAAGCACGGCGGCAATAATATTTCTGACCTTTTTCATCACGGGCTTTGCGAAAAAGTGAGGGCGCAAAAATAGCCAGGCACGCCTGCAAAAACTGGCGCAGGCCTATTGTCGACACGCCGCATTACATCTTGTTGACGGCCAGGGTCTTTCAAAGCAACGGCTTCCAGCTGCTGTTCCCGGCTCTTGCTCGCTGCCGAGACGCCCCTCCGTCCCAGCAAGTCCTCCTGATCTAGCGCAGGCGGCTCGCGTCTTGGGAGATCAGCGTCAGGGCGGGGATATCGGCACGGTAATTTCTCCCGTTGGAAACGTTACCGGCTTTCATCAATATCTCGTCCGCCATCAGTTCATTCAGCAGGCGACTCACGGTCTCCGGCGTAATGCCGATGATGCTGCCGAAGTCAGTGATCCGCAGACGATGCACCCGATCACTGTCGCCGATGCGCAGCTGCAGCAAGAGTCTGGCCAGGCGAACCTTGGCCGACACCGTGTTGCTGACCAATTCGGATAGCCAGTTATCGGTCGCCCGCAATGCCTCCTGCGACTTTTCAAGCAGGCGCAGTTGCAGCGCCGGATGATCGGCAATGAACTGACGAAAATGCGCGATAGGAATCCGACACAGGTGAGTTTCGGTCAATGCGATCGCCGTATGTTGCTGATCGTCGGCAAATACGGACTCCAGAGCGACGACATCGCTTTTCTTGAGCAGGCGAACGATGCGCTGATTGCCACTGGCATCGTAGCGAACCAGCTTGATCAGCCCATGGCGAACACAGTAAACCGCCGATGCCTTGTCGGTTTCGTTGTAAAGCGTGGCACCCGCCTCAAAAACCAGATCGTCGATCGGCGTATGAAAAGCCAGGAGGTCATCCAGGCTGACGTCAGTACAAACCATCGTGCTGCGTAAGGAGCAGGTAAAACAGTTGCTGCGTCCGGCATTTTTATGGGTTCTATTTGCAATGGTCATTGGCTATTTATGGAGAGTCCTTGGAGGCAGAGACATTGCGGGCTGAAAACACGCAATGACCCCGCCACTCAATGATAGCTTGCGGTCAACCGGAAAATTCGCCCAAAACCGAAGTTTCCGGCACCCCTTAGAGGCTGGCGCCTTCCGGCTTGCCGATCTTGTTCTCAAGCGCCGCTCGAGCCAACCCCGTTTCTTGGAAAATCACGGAAAAGCCTGTTAATCGTGCCGGCCCCCGTTTTTGCCCCGTTTTTCTTCTCAGGCAGCAGCCGGGTGATCGATATAGGCGATGATGTCGACGTGGTCGATCTGCTCCGGCGGCATGAATCACCGGGCATACTCAAGATGAAGATTTCCATATTACGTCCAATTTTCATCGGTATAGACTGAGTGGCCGCGTCCACCAAACAGGCCTTTCGCATGCGACAAAATATCAGCTTCATCACCCTCGGCGTCAGCGATCTGGCGCGCAGTCGGGCCTTCTATGCGGCGCTCGGCTGGCGCGAGTCGTCGGGCAGCCAGCCGGAAATTGCTTTCTTCAAGGCCGGGACAGTAGTCTTCGGGCTATTCCAGCGGCAGGCGCTGGCCGAGGATGCCAATGTCTCGCCGGTTGGCAGCGGTTTTGCCGGCTTTACGCTGGCCCACAATGTCGACTCTGCAGCGGCCGTCGATAGCTTGCTGCTGGAGGCGGTAGCGGTCGGTGCGGGGCTGGTCCGGCCGGCCGAAAAAGTCTTCTGGGGCGGCTATCGCGGCTACTTTGCCGATCCCGATGGCTTCCTTTGGGAAGTCTGCTGGAATCCATTTTTCCCGCTCGACGAGCAGGGCAACGTCGGCCTGCCGGCCTGAGTGTTAGCTGTTGCCGGCCACCTCGATAAATAGAGCCATGCTATAAATATCGCGCCGATTGCCGTGCCGGTTGATGTGGTGTGGAACACCGGCGAAAACCGTTCGAGATAGCCTGGAAATTTCAGGATGCCAGCATAAGTAATAAAGGGTAGCGTCCCATTTATTGCATTAAATTCGGCTATCGCCCGGACCTTAGCCTAGCCTTGGCGCCTCAGGATACTCAAGCCAGCCACGCCGGACGCGGCGATAGGCAGCGAGTCGACACAAACCGTGTGTTGCCCGGTCGCACTCTCGCACATCGAGGGCGCATAGCCCTGGCTTTGAAGCAGGAGAAAATGCGACAACGCCTGCCCTCGCGATCTGGCGGCAGTACTGACAACGATTTCATCTGGTTGAAAACAAGCGGTGCAACGGGCTTTCATCTGAGCGCTCCTTAGGCTATCCCGGCCGTAACAAACGGCAGCCGGGACGCCCAGTATCGGCAACCACGATGACAAATCGATGACACCTGAGCGGCTGACACGCGGCAGGCGACAGCCCCGCTCTGGCCGGTCGCGGCACTGGCCTACAAATTCAGTTAACTACATTGGAAAATGTCTTTTTAGGAGGAGAGGCAAACCGTGTCCCCCTGTTTTGGCGCGCCAAAGCGCCATGCGGCCCAGACTCCGTTGATTTGACATCCCAAGGTGCACTTCCCTCCAGGTACGGTCGACCCGAAAAAAAGGCAAAAATCGCACATCCCAATCGCGCCTTTGACCGAATTTGCACGAATCCTGTCTGGCTACACCATTGCCGCCAGGCCGGGGTCTGCCTACGATGCGTTTTTAGCCAAGATGCGGAGAAGGAGAAAAACATGCAGGCCTTTCAGGATTACTACCCGGAGAATCTGGCGCATTGCTACGGTTGCGGCCGCAACAATGCGCATGGGCATCAGATCAAGACCTTCTGGGACGGCGACGAAACCGTCACCTATTTTCAGCCGCGCCCCGAGCACACGGCAATTCCCGGCTTTGTCTACGGCGGCCTGCTCGCTTCGCTGATCGATTGCCACTGCGTCGGCACCGCGGCCG
>CAZLPR010000314.1:0-2943 GCA_964561415.1 uncultured Dechloromonas sp.
GCCGCCAGCACCGGCCGCGAGCGCATTCTCGAGATCCAGCCGGGCAAACTGCACCAGCGCGTACCTGTCATTTTAGGGTCGAAAACCGAAGTTGACCGCATCGCAGCCTACCATCGCTCCTGAGTCCGCCTGACTGGCAAGCACGCCGGTCGACCGCCGCAATGGCCAGATTGCCCTACCCAAAAGAGGGCATTTCCCGGATAATTTCACCTTTTCCGCCGGCTGGATTCCCCGATCATGAGCGTCAGTAACCCTCCGAAGTTTTCTCCCCTGACCGGCGCTATCCGCGCCCTGGCGATGGATGCCGTACAACAGGCCAATTCCGGCCACCCTGGTGCGCCGATGGGCATGGCCGAAATTGCCGAAGTGCTGTGGCGCCGGCAACTACGCCATAACCCGGCCAACCCGCACTGGCCGGACCGCGACCGCTTCGTGATGTCGAACGGCCACGGCTCAATGCTGGTCTACGCGCTGCTGCATCTGACCGGCTACGATCTGTCGATTGACGACCTGAAGAATTTCCGCCAACTGCACGCCAAGACACCCGGTCACCCGGAGTTCGGCTATACGCCTGGCGTTGAAACCACCACCGGCCCGCTCGGCCAGGGCATCAGCAACGCTGTCGGCTTCGCGCTGGCAGAAAAAATTCTGGCTGCCGAGTTCAACAAGCCCGGCCATGAAATCGTCAATCACCACACCTACACATTCCTCGGCGATGGTTGCCTGATGGAAGGCGTTTCGCACGAAGCCTGCTCGCTCGCCGGCACGCTCGGCCTGGGCAAGCTGATTGCTTTCTGGGACGATAACGGCATCTCGATCGACGGCCATGTCAAAGGCTGGTTCACCGACAACACCCCGGCCCGTTTTGCCGCCTACGGCTGGCATGTCGTTGCCGACGTCAACGGCCACAACAGCGACGCGATCGAACGCGCCCTGCTCGAAGCCAAGGCGGTCACCGACAAGCCGAGCCTGATCTGCTGCAAGACGACCATTGGCATGGGTGCGCCGAATAAACAAGGTTCGCACGACTGCCACGGCGCGCCGTTGGGCAAGGACGAAATCGCCGCCGCCCGCGCTTATATCGGCTGGAATCATCCACCCTTTGAAATCCCCGGCGAAGTTTATGCCGCCTGGAACGGCAAGCCGCGGGGCGCCATTTTTGAAGAAAACTGGAACACCCGTCTCGCCAAATACCGCGCCGCCTTCCCGGCCGAAGCCGCCGAGTTCGAGCGCCGCGTCATCAAGCGTGAACTGCCAAGCAGCTGGGAAAGCAGCAAAGCGGCTTACATCGCCAGTTGCCGCGAAAAAGCCGAGAACATCGCCTCGCGCAAAGCCTCGCAAAATGCCATCGCCGCATTGGTCCCGGCAGTGCCGGAAATCTTCGGCGGCTCGGCCGACCTAGCCGGCTCCAACCTGACTTTCGTCAAGGGCAGCAAAGGCGTCAGCCGGACCGAGGGCGGCAACTACTGCTACTACGGCGTGCGCGAATTCGGCATGACCGCCATCGCCAACGGCCTCGCGCTGCATGGCGGCCTGATCCCCTACACTGCCACTTTCCTGGTTTTCTCCGACTACGCCCGCAACGCCATCCGCATGGCGGCGTTGATGAAACAGCGCCAGATCATGGTGTATACCCATGACTCCATCGGCCTCGGCGAAGACGGCCCGACGCACCAGCCGGTCGAGCACATCCCCAGCCTGCGCATCATCCCGAATCTGGATGTCTGGCGCCCGGCCGATGCAACCGAAACGGCGATTGCCTGGACGGCTGCGGTCGACCGGAAAAACGGCCCCAGTTTGCTCGCTTTGTCACGCCAGAACCTGCCGACCGTGACGCAAAACATTGCGGATGACGATATCCGCAAGGGCGGTTATGTGCTTTCCGAGTGCGCCGGCGAGGCACAGATCACCTTTATCGCGACCGGTTCCGAAATCAAGCTAGCGCTCGATGCACAAGCGGCACTGGCCGGCGAAGGCATTGCCACTCGCGTGGTTTCGATGCCTTGCACCAACGTCTTCGACCGTCAGAGCGCCGAATACAAAGCAGCTGTGCTCGGCGGCTGCAAAAAGCGCATCGCCATCGAAGCGGCGCATCCCGATTTCTGGCGCAAATACGTCGGCCTGGATGGCGCCGTGGTAGGCCTCGACCACTTTGGCGAATCCGCCCCGGCCGGCCAGCTGATGGATCTGTTTGGCTTCACCGTCGCCAACGTCGTCAAGACGGCCAAAGAACTTTTGTCCTGATTCAAATTCAACAAAGAGAGGAATCACATGGCTATCAAAGTTGCAATCAATGGTTTCGGCCGTATCGGTCGCTGCACGCTGCGCGCGATCTACGAGCAAGGCCTGCAAAATGAATTCGACGTCGTGGCGATCAATGCCGCTGGCGATCTGACAACCAACGCCCACCTGTTGAAATACGACACGACACACGGCCGTTTCCGCACCTCCGTCGAAACCGACGGCGAGAACTGCATCATCATCGACGGCAAGCGCATCCCCTTCTATTCGACCAAGAATCCGAAGGAGATCAACTGGGCCGACCATGGCGTGGATGTACTGCTCGAGTGCACCGGCGCCTATACCACCAAAGCCAAGGCCCAAGCCCTGCTCGACCAGGGCGCCCAGCGCGTGCTGATCTCCGCGCCCGGCGGCGACGATGTCGACACCACCATCGTCATGGGCGTCAACGAAGAGGCGCTGAAGGCCGGCATGACCGTCGTCTCCAACGCCTCGTGCACGACCAACTGCCTGGCTCCGGTCGCCAAGATCCTCTCCGATGCGATCGGCATCAAGCAGGGTCTGATGACCACCATCCACGCCTACACCAACGATCAGGTCACCGTTGACGTGCGCCACAAGGATCTGCGCCGCGCCCGTGCTGCTGCCGCCAACATCATTCCGACCAAGACCGGTGCCGCCAAGGCCGTCGGCCTGGTGCTG
>CAZLPR010000315.1:0-2939 GCA_964561415.1 uncultured Dechloromonas sp.
GCATTTTATCATATGACGAATTCAGATAGTTGTGGGCTAATCTGACAAAGTAGAAATAATTACTCTTGTCGGGATTGGACTTCGGGCTTTCTCCACTCTTCTCCGGCGCCGTGGATTGCCTCTTCATGCCGCTCGGTTCGCGGCTTTCGCCACTCACCCCGGCGGCACCGCGTGACTTGTCACCGGCCTGCCATTCAGTCAGCGATATCTGCTTGTTCTTGTCGGCATCGAGAGTTGAGAAGCGCGCCTTGATATCGGCGGAGCGCTTGGCTTCACTTTGGCTGATCTGGCCGTCGCTGTTCTTGTCCAGTTCCTTGAACAGCGGAGGCGCCTCGGTCGAACTGCTGGCCCCGCTCCGGCCCGCATCCTGGGCGGCAGGTTCAGCGGCCGGTACAGCCAGGGGCATGGCAGCCAGAAGGATGAAAGCAGCGAGAGTTTGGTGTGTCATATCATTGCTCCTTTTGAAAACGAAAATGCGTTGGCAGCTCAGCTTCCGGCCCCATACGGGCCACGCTTCCTGAGGAAACGCCTGAACTGGTTTTCATCGTAAGCACTCGCCACGCCGCTTTCTGTCAGACAGCGCTGAATTGCCTGTCGGACGACGCCGACGCGGCAAAAGGGGGGCTGGCACAGTTTCACAATGCCGGCGCCTTGAGACCAGCATTGCAGGGCATCAAGCTGCCGAAGCGCCTTGCTTCCGTTCAAACGCCGACGTTAGCCTCGCCACACAAGGCTTCGCCCGGTCATACATCTCCTGGGAGCCAAAGCGTGCCTCCAAGCGTTCGATTCCTCTGGATAGCGTCGGGCCAAGCTCAACGCTGGCTTGATCCAAATCCAGTTTCGAGTTTTCAAGGGATACCAACAGGTCACGAGACGAACCTTTGGCGCCGTTATCCAAGAGCGTATAAAAGAGGCTTTTTGGCATTCCAACGTGCGATGCGATGCGATTTCCGAACCTGCGGCCAGAACCGATCCCGCTTTGCCTCCAGACGAAGACGACTAGTGCGACCAGCGTCAGGATTCCGACTATTGCGGCTGTCTGTATCATAATTCTGCGTGCCTCCGAAGGTATGCGATAAAAAAACGCCAAAAGTTACAGCCGCCTTGCAGAGACTGAGTGCGTGCCAAAAAATTTTAGATATGTTTGAAGCGTCCATTACCGCCGCTCCTTTAGCGCATACCGTTTTCACTGATCCGGCGCAATCAAGCCTTGACGGTATTCAGGCGCAGCATCAATGTCATTGGCTGCTGCGGCGACTTCGGTCAAGTAAGCTGGCTCAGGTTTTGCGATCACACACTATTGGGAACAATGTATTAATACAAGACTTGGCTTCATGCTTGTCATGCAAATTTCAGGTTGTTGCGGTCGACGTGAAATTTTGGCTGTTTTTCCCGGTCGACCGCAGAAGAAGAAAACCAGGCTCGATTAGCGAACCACTTTCCATTGAATTAAAGGAACCAATTGATCCCTGACACCAGCCCGGCAGCGCTTCCCTGCTCTCCATTGCGGTTTAGAAAAGCCTGGACGAATGCCTGACTTTTCACTCGCCGCGCGCCGTCTGTATAGGGACAGTGATAACCGGCGCGAGTAATATGTTCGGCTCTACCGTGCGATAGCGAAAAATATGCCCCAGTCCCTTTTCTCCCGAACGCCCTCATTGGCCGATGGTGATATGGCCGAATGCCGCGACCGCATCCTGGCTCATTTTCACCAGACATTCGACCGCTACGAGCAGCTCTTCGAGACGCTGGCCGGCCCTGAGGCGTACTACGAAAAGCCGATTGCGCTGCGCCATCCGCTCATTTTCTATTTCGGCCACACCGCCACTTTTTTCATCAACAAGCTGCTGCTGGTCGGGCTGATCACGGAGCGGATCAACCCTCGTTTCGAGTCGATGTTCGCCATCGGCGTCGATGAAATGAGTTGGGACGATCTCAACGAAGCACATTACGACTGGCCGGGCGTCGCCGAAGTCAAAGAATATCGCGACATGGTGCGCGCTGCGGTCGACCGGATAATTCGCAGCAAAACGCTGACCCTGCCGATCAATTGGGAGAACCCGTGGTGGGCGGTTTTGATGGGGATCGAACATGAACGCATCCATCTCGAAACCTCGTCAGTGCTCATCCGCCAGCAGCGGATCGGTTACGTCCGTCCGCACCCGGCCTGGGAGCCCTGTCGCCAGAGCGGCGCAGCGCCAGAAAACGCGCTGGTCGATATCCCGGCTGGCGAAGCCCGGCTCGGCAAAGCGCTGGCCGACGCCCACTACGGCTGGGACAACGAATACGGTCAGCATCGGGCGGCCATCGCCGCCTTCAAAGCCAGCCGTTATCTCGTTTCCAATGGCGAATTTCTCGCCTTCGTTGCGGCCGGCGGTTACCGGGACGACAGCCTGTGGCAAGCCGAAGGCCTGGCCTGGAAAAACTTTGCCCAAGCCGCTCACCCAACTTTCTGGATCGCTGACGGCGATAACTGGCAACTCCGGCTGATGACGGAAATCGTCGCCATGCCCTGGGACTGGCCGGTCGAAACCAATTGCCACGAAGCCCACGCCTTCTGTGCCTGGAAAGCGCGCACCACTGGCGCAGCGGTCCGCCTGCCGAGCGAAGACGAATGGGCGCGCCTGCTCGCCGTTTCTGCTCTTGAGGAAATCAGCGCCGACGCCCCCGCCGCCGCCAACCTTCACCTCGACCACTGGGCCTCGTCCTGCCCGGTCAACACTTTCGCGCACGGGCCGCTGTTCGATGTCGTCGGCAATGTCTGGCAATGGACCGAAACGCCGATCTACCCCTTCGCCGGCTTTGCCGTGCACCCGATTTACGACGACTTCACGACCCCCACTTTCGACGGACAGCACAATTTATTCAAAGGCGGCTCGTGGATTTCCTGCGGCAATGAGTCTTTGCGCAGCGCCCGTTATGCGTTCCGCCGCCATTTC
>CAZLPR010000316.1:0-2935 GCA_964561415.1 uncultured Dechloromonas sp.
GGCGATTGCCGGCCTGGCCAATTTCGAAGCCCGCCTGCGCGCGCGTTTTCCAGCGCTCGGCGACCTGATTCCCGCCGACCATCTCGATACCGTTTCGATGGCGCACGCGCTCGAATTTGCCGCGCTGGGCCTGCAGGCGGAAGCCGGCTGCCCGGTGACTTTCAGCCGCAGCGCCCAGACGGTCGAACCCGGCGTCTATCAGGTCGTCGTTGAATACACCGAGGAAGACGTTGGCCGCCTGGCCTTCGAACGGGCGGAACAGCTCTGCCTGGCCGCGCTCAGCGACACGCCGTTCGATCTCGACGGCGTGCTCAAGGAATTGCGCGAACTAGATGAAGACATTCGCCTCGGCCCTTCCACCGGCGCCATCGTCGCTGCTGCTGTGGCACGCGGCATTCCCTACCGCCGCCTGACGCAAGGCAGCCTGGTCCAGCTTGGCTGGGGCAGCAAGCAACAGCGCATTCAGGCGGCTGAAACCAGTTTTACCAGCGCCATTGCCGAATCGATTGCGCAGGACAAGGAGCTGACTAAAACCTTATTGCACGCTGCCGGCGTTGCCGTACCGCTTGGCCGTCCGGTCGACAACGAAGACGATGCCTGGGCGGCGGCACAGGAAATCGGCCTGCCGGTCGTGGTCAAACCACGTGACGGCAATCAGGGCAAAGGCATTTCGGTTAATCTGGCGAGTGAGGAACAGGTGCGTCAGGCCTATCGTGTCGCGGTCGATTATCGCGACGACATCCTGGTCGAAAGATACCTGCCCGGCCATGATTTTCGCCTGCTCGTCATCGGTGACCAGCCCGCCGCGACCCGCCTTTGGTGATCGGCGACGGCACGCACACGGTGCGTGAACTGGTCGATATCGTGAATAGCGACCCGCGCCGTTCCGATGGCCACGCCACACCGCTGACCAATATTCGTTTTGATGAAATTGCCCTGACTCGCCTCGCCGAGCAAGGCTTCACCGCAGAGACCGTTCCGCCGCGCGGCAGCCGCATCATTTTGCGCAATAACGCCAATTTATCCACCGGCGGCACGGCTTCCGACGTCACCGATGACGTGCATCCCGAACTCGCCGCCTGCGCCGTTGCCGCGGCGCAAACGGTCGGCCTCGACATTTGCGGCATCGACGTCGTTTGCGACACCATGCTCAAACCGCTGGAAGAACAGGGCGGCGGCATTGTTGAAGTGAATGCCGCGCCGGGCCTGCGCATGCACCTCGCGCCTTCTTACGGCAAAGGCCGGGCGGTCGGTGAAGCCATCGTCAACATGATGTTCCCGAATGGCGACAACGCCCGTATCCCGGTCGTCGCGATTGCCGGCACCAATGGCAAAACCACCACCAGCCGCTTGATCGGTCGTATTTTTGAAGCCAACGGCCAGCGCGTCGGCATGACCAGCACCGACGGCGTTTATATTCAGGGCCGGCGGACCGATGACGGGGACTGCAGCGGACCGCGCAGTGCGCGCAATGTGCTGCTCCATCCGGATGTCGACGCCGCCGTCTTTGAAACGGCGCGCGGCGGCGTGCTGCGCGAAGGGCTCGGTTTTGATCGTTGCGACGTCGCGGTAATTACCAACATTGGCCTCGGCGACCACCTTGGCCTCAACTTCATTACCACGGTCGACGAGTTGGCGGTGGTCAAACGTGTCATTGTCGAAAACGTGGCACCCGGCGGCACGGCCGTTCTCAACGCGGCTGATCCGGTGGTTGCGGCGATGGCACATCACTGCCACGGCGCGATTATTTTCTTTGCGCAAAATCCGACCAACCCGGTGCTTGCGACACATCGCGCTCAGGGCAAACGCGTTATTTATGTCGAGCAAGGTGCCATTATTTGTGGCGAAGGCCGGCGCAAGCACAGCATTCTGCTAGCCAATATCCCACTCACCCGCAACGGCAGCATTGGCTTCCAGGTTGAAAATGCGATGGCTGCCATTGCCACCGGCTGGGCGTTGGGCATGGCATGGAAAACCATCGAAGCAGCGTTGGCCGGGTTTGTCAGCGATGCTGAAACCGCCCCCGGCCGCTTTAATGTTTTCGCTTACAAGGACGCCACACTAATTGCCGACTACGGCCACAATCCCGATGCGATTCAGGCGCTGGTCAAAGGCATCGAAAACATGCCGGCAGTGCAGCGCTCGGTGGTGATTAGCGGCGCCGGTGATCGACGCGATGACGACATCCGCCAGCAAACCGAAATTCTCGGCGAGGCATTTGACGAAGTCATTCTCTATCAGGATGCCTGCCAGCGTGGACGCAAGGATGGCGAAGTGATTGCCTTACTGCGCCAAGGTCTGGCCAACGCCCGCCGGGTCAAGTACACAGAAGCGATTGATGGTGAGTTCTTCGCCATCGATACCGCCCTTGCCCGCCTGCAGCCGGGCGATCTCTGCCTGATTTTGATCGATCAGGTGGAAGCTTCGCTGGCCCATATTGCCCAGCGGATTGCCGAAGCCGGCTGAGCATCAGTTGAGCCAATCGATCAAGACCGGGTTGCCGGCCGGCGCTTCAGGCGCCGGTTTTTTTGAGAATTCTGGTCGAATAAAGAATGTCGTTCGCCCTGCAGGCAGCGCCAAGCAGGGCACGAATCTCCAGCGCCTTGGCTGAACATTCATCCCGCGAACCACCATGCACCATGGCAAACAGGTTGTATGGCCAGGCAGGCAAAGCGCGCGGTCGACGGTAGCAATGGGTAACAAAGGGCAGCGCCCCAACCACGGCGCCGAGTTCGTCGGCCTGCTCGTCAGCAACGTCCCAGACCGTCATGCCGTTAGCCGTCCAGCCGATCGCGTAATGGTTCGGCACGGCGCCAATGCGGCGAATAATGCCGGCCGCGAGCAGGGCTTGCAAGCGGCGCATCACTTCATCGGCGGCCAGACCAAGTTGTTCGCCAATGGCGTGATAGGGCAGCGCCACCAGCGGCAGGCCGCC
>CAZLPR010000317.1:0-2918 GCA_964561415.1 uncultured Dechloromonas sp.
GCCCATCAACAGACCAGCCCCGGCGCCGACAGCGGCCCCTTGTGAGTTGCCGCCAATAGCCGCCCCGGCGACAGCACCGATCGCCGTCCCGACGGCCGCACTGGTCACGGCGGATTCGCGGGAAGCGGCTTGCGCGTCTTTGCCACCGATCTGAATAAAAGCAAACTGCCGGCAACTCGCATCATCTTCGCGGAAACGCTCAATTGACTGCCCGGTCCCCGGCAACACCATCACGCTCGGGCCGGTCGGCATCACGGTGCAGGCGCCAAGCAGCAGAACACTGCTCAGCAAAGCACTTTTTCTCAGTAACGCAGACATTTTTCGCTCCTTGGCAGTCAACGTGGCGGCTGCGGCAAAACCTTCTGCCAGCCTTCAGGACATTCTTTGACATAAGGGTAATAACCCTTGCTGGCCGCACAGTAATGCCAGTATTGCGACGTCGCGGCGGGCGCCGCCTCGATGGGCGCCTCTTGCTGTTGCTCGATATAGACCGGCGGTGGCGCCACCGGCACAACCACAACTCGCGGCGGATAATACAAGGGGGGCGGATAGAAATGCGGCCCCCAATACGGCCCGATATAAATACCCACACGCCCGCCGCCATGGGCGAATGACGTACCGATGCCGGCCATCAGCAAAGCCAACAACATCAACCAGCTTTTTTGCGTTTTCATTTCCATCCCCGATCTTCTGACCATCGGCTTTAACGATAGCCAATAATCAAAAAACCGGGGCTGAAAAATTGCTACAAGTTGTAAGCACGCCGCCACTACTCATCCTGGCTTAATAAATCATCCCGCCTGCGGCGCAGCCCCTTGGGCATGGTCAGCGTGACAGGATCCCAGCCTTCCATCGTCAGCACTTTTTCCAAACAGGCTTCCATCAAAACGTGCGCTTCGAGTGTTGCCGCGGAAATGCTTTGATGCACCGCCAGATCGTTGCCAGGATCGCGTTGGCAACTGGTTTGATAACGATAAAGCTCGCGCAGATGGCGAATTTGAACTGCCACCTGCGCCGGGCAAGCACACATATAGATCGTGGCTTCATCGACTATTTTTTCCAGCTGCTCCGGGCTGTAACGCATTTCCATGGCAATCACGCCTTAGAGCAACCGCATCTTTTTCGCCGCTTCACGCAGTTCACCGCGGAAATCCGGGTGCGCAATGCCGATCAGCTCAGCACAGCGCTGTTGCGCCGTTTTACCGCGCAACTGGGCGACGCCGAATTCGGTGACGACATAATTAATATCATTCTTGCTGGTGGATACATGTGTCCCGGCCGACAAGGTGGGAACAATGCGCGAAATGGTGTCGTTTTTCGCCGTAGACGGCAGCACGATAAACGCCTTGCCGCCATTCGAACGATTCGCTGCGCGGACAAAATCAGCCTGGCCGCCGGTGCCGGAATAAGGCGCGAAACCGAGGCTTTCAGAGCCGCACTGACCCATGAAATCGATCTGCATGGTGGCATTGATGGCGTGCAGATTGTCGTTCTTGCCGGCCAAAAATGGGTCATTGGTGAAGTCGACCGCATGCATTTCGAGCGCCGGGTTGCGGTGCATGAACTGGTACAGCTTTTTCGAGCCGAGCGCGAAAGTCGCCAGCATCTTGCCCGGATGATAATTTTTCTTGCGATTGGTGATCACCCCGGCTTCAACCAGCGTCATGATGCCGTCGCCGACCATTTCGGTATGAATGCCCAGGTCGTGCTTGTCGGTCAGTTGCATCACCACTGCATCCGGAATGCCGCCATAGCCGATCTGCAAGGTGGCGCCGTCAGGAATCATATCGGCAACGTATTTGCCAATCGCCTCCTGCACCGGGCCAATCTTCGGCAGGCCGACTTCAAGAATCGGCTCGTCGCTTTCAGTCAGCGCCGTCACTTGCGAAATATGAATATGGCAGTCGCCATTGGCGAAAGGCACATTGGGATTCACTTCCAGCACAATGGCGCGCGCCTTGGCGAGGGCGGCCATGGTGTAATCGGCGGCCAGCGACAAGGAGAAAAAGCCGTGCTCGTCCATCGGCGAAGCAATTGAGAAAACCACATCAGCCGGGATCAGGTTGCGGTTGATCAGGGCCGGCAGTTCGGAGAAATAGGCCGGGATATAGTCGATCCAGCCCGCCTGACCGCCCGCCCGCGAGGCGCCGCTAAAAAAGTAGGCCGTATGGCGGACGTTTTCCTGGGTTTCCTGATCGAAATAAGCATATTTGCGCACCGGCAGAATCTGGGAAATCTGGATATCGCGAAAATCCCGCCGCGCTTCGGAAAGCGCCGTCAGCAGGGTGGGCGGCTCGCCCACAGCGGTCGGCACAACAATGGTATCGCCATTCTTGAGGACACGAATGGCATCGGCGGCGGACATGCGTTTTTGTTGATATAGCGCCTGAACGGACATTACTGCTCCCTTTAGAGAATATTATTAGAGATTGAATATTCGCATCCCGGCCAGGGCAAAAGACTGACCAGGATCAAATAAATGCTTGTTGCATTGCAGCATTCATGCCTTGCGGTTACTCCCCGCCACCATGCGCACTTCGAACAGGCGGCACTCCAGCGGGCCATTGAACAGCGGCGTTTTGCGGCTGGGCTTGAGGCCGAGCAGTTTGGGCAAACGCAGGTCAGCCGTGAAGAAAAAGCAGTTCCAGCCGGCCCAGTGCTTTTTCAGTGCCGAGCCGAGTTGCGGGTAGAACAGCGCCAGCTCATCGAGTTCCCCCAAACGCTCGCCATACGGCGGATTGGCGATGAGAATGCCATGATCGGTCAGCGGTTCGGTTTCAAGCAGATCGCTACGGTCGACCGTGACAATGCCGCCAAATCCGGATTCATCGAGATTGCGCCGGGTCGCACGCACTGCCTTTTCGTCGATGTCGTAACCGCGAATATCCATCGGCTCAGGCGCCTTGCAGCGCGCCGCC
>CAZLPR010000318.1:0-2911 GCA_964561415.1 uncultured Dechloromonas sp.
CTCCATATTCAATACCATATTCTCCGAACACATTCTCGTACCAGGAGGTCCCGGTCTTATAATAAACGGCATAGAGATAAGAGTTTCCTTCAGCCCGACAAACGTCGTTGAAAGGCTGATAAGTGGTAAAGGTCACCAGACCACCAAGCAAGGTGGCCTGACCGACATTCGACAGCCCGCGGAAGGCATGCATGATGCCCCAGACCGTACCGAACAAACCAACGTAGGGCGACACCGAGCCGACCGACGCGAGGAAAGCGAGGTGCGCGTCGAGAGCGTCCATTTCACGCTGATACGTCGCCCGCATAGCGCGGCGCGAGCCATCGACGACATCTTTCGACTCAAGGTTTTTCTGCCCCTTGAGCTTGGTGAACTCGCGAAAGCCGGCCTCAAAAACCCGCTCCATCGAACCGGCATTATGGCGATCGCTGACCGCGCTGTTGAACAAACTGTTGAGATCGCCGACGGACCAGAAATCGCGCTCGAAAGTTTCAGTCTTGGCACGCTCCTGACGCACCGAAAACCATTTCATGAAAATGTAATACCAGGACATGCAGGAAACGCCGGCCAGCAGCGCCATGACGACCTGCACAACCGCGCTGGCGTCAAGAATCAGGTGAAGGATGGAAAGATCCTGGGTGACGTTCATTTCAAGGCTTCCAGTTTGCAATGCAGGAATTCGGGGATCGGTGCCGGCTTCATGGTGGCCATGTTGACGCAGGCGATTTCAACGGTGCCGGTGACCAGTTCTTCATCGCCGCAACGCACATGCTGACGAAAAATGACGCGCACCCGGGTTAATTTTTCAACTTCGAGCCCGATGCTCAACTGGTCATCGAGACGAGCCGGCTTGAGATATTCACAACTGACCTTGCGCGCAACAAAGCCAATGCCGGCATCGCTGGCCAGTTGCGACTGATCGTGCCCGGCAAAACGCATCCATTCGCTGCGGCAGCGCTCAAAGAATTTCAGGTAGTTGGCGTAATAAACAACGCCGCCGGCATCGGTATCCTCGTAATAGACGCGAACGGGGATCGAAAAAGCGTTGGTTTTGGGCTGGTATTTCATCGCGCAATTTTACCTTGCGTTGCAGCATTTTTTGTAACGATCTGTTTTCACACTCAATTATGGGGTTGGCAAACAAATTTGACGATATCGACAAAGATGACACATGACGTCTTGTTAAGACATAATTCGGTATATGAAATTCCTGCCCATCATTCCTGGCCGGCACCGTTTGATCCTGCTGCTTAGCCTGCTACTCAGCGCCGCTTTTTTCGCCACCACGCTACTCGGCTACTTTGTCTCGAAACAGGCCATTCGGGCCGCGATTATCGGCCAGGATTTGCCGCTCACCTCCAGCAACATCTATTCCGAAATCCAGAAAGATCTGATCAGCCCGGTCCTCATTTCATCGACGATGGCGCACGATACATTTTTGCGCGACTGGGTGCTCAAGGGCGAAAATGACGTCAGTGAAATGGCGCGGTTTTTGGAGGAAATCAAAATCCGCCACGGCGCTTTCAGCAGTTTTTTTGTCTCGGAAAAAACCAGCAATTACTACACCAGCGCCGGCATTGCGAAAAAAATCAGCCCGGCCGAAAAGCGCGATGCCTGGTACTACCGCGTCCGCGCCATGCAAGAAGATTACGAAATCAACGTTGACCGCGACATGATCAACCGCGACGCGCTGACCATTTTTGTGAACTACCGCATCTTCGATTTTGCCGGCAATTACATCGGCGCAACCGGCATCGGGCTCACCGTGGATGCGGTTTATCAGCTGATCAAAAATTACCAGCAGCGCTTCCAACGCACCATTTACTTCGTAGACGCCGCGGGGCGCGAGGTTTTGCTGGGCGATTCATCCGGATCACGGACCAATCTGCACCAACGGCCAGGGCTGGACGCCCAGATTGATCAAATTCTGAAGAAAGGCGCCGGCTCTTATCAATTTACCGACAAAGGCGACAACCACATTCTCAACGTGAACTATCTGCCCGAACTGAAATGGTATCTGTTCGTCGAGCAAAATGAAGACTTGGCTCTATCCGGGGTGCGCAACACGCTTTATGCCAATCTGGCTATCAGCCTTCTGGCCACTTTGATCGTCATTTTTCTGACTTACCTGACGCTGAACCGTTACCACTCAAAGATCGAGGCCATGGCTTCGACCGACAAACTGACCGGCCTGCTCAACCGGCACGCTTTCAGCATTCTGATTGACAAACTGATGGCGAACTATCGCCGCAAGCCGCAGGCCATCACCATGCTGCTGGCCGACATTGACCATTTCAAGGCAGTCAATGATCGTTACGGCCACCGGGTCGGCGACGAAGCGCTGGTCAGCATCGCCGCAAGTTTGAAAAACGCCCTGCGTAATGCCGATTTTGCGGTGCGCTGGGGCGGCGAAGAGTTTCTCATTGTGTTGCAAAATTGCCATCTGGAGGAGGGCAAGCGGGTCGCCGAGAAACTGCGCCAGGCGATTGAAGCCATCGCACCTTGTCCATCCGAAGGCTCAATCAAGCTGACGCTAAGCATTGGCGTCTGCCAGTTTGATGGCCACGAGTCACCGGAACAGACGGTCAACCGCGCCGACCGAGCCCTTTACACCGCCAAGGCGGAAGGCCGCAACCGGGTTTGCCTGGCGGCGTAAAAAACGCACCCGCCGCCGAACGCGACGGCGGCTCCATGACCATGAGCCTCAGGTGTCGGCAAGCAGATCACGCACCACGGCACTAGCCGGTTCAGCCAGGCCGAGATGGCGATAAATGGCCGGCGTCGCAATCCGACCGCGCAAAGTGCGCTGCAGGTAGCCCTGCTGGATCAGATAAGGCTCCAGGACATCCTCGATGGTGTCGCGCGCTTCACCTATCGCCGCCGCCAGATTGTCGACACCGACCGGACCGCC
>CAZLPR010000319.1:0-1058 GCA_964561415.1 uncultured Dechloromonas sp.
GCAATGCTGCGCGACAGCCTGCCGGCGGGCATGGGCTGGTTTGGCGCCCTGCCGAAAAGTGCCGACAGCTTGCCCGAACGCCACCTCGGCCTGCTCCAGTCGGCCGAAATCGACGATCTGGAAAGCCGCCTCGACCGCTTGGCCGATGCGCTGGCAATCAGTGCTACGGTCGACCTGCCAAAGCCGGTTATTTTTGACAAAATGCCGTCGCCAAATATCGCACCATTGCTCGCCGGCAAACGCATCGCTATCGCCCGCGACGCCGCTTACGGTTTCATCTACCCGGCCAATCTCGAAACGCTGACCAGCCTTGGCGCCGAACTGCGCTTTTTCTCACCGCTTGCCGGCGACTCGCTACCGCAGTGCGACGCCGTCTGGCTCCCCGGCGGCTACCCGGAACTGCACGCCAGCGCACTATCGGCCAACCAGGCGCTATGGTCGGCGTTGCGCGCCCATGTCGGCGCCGGCAAACCTCTGCTCGCCGAATGCGGCGGCATGATGAGCCTGTTCGATCAGATTACTGACAAGGCCGGGGAAAGCCATGCCTTTGCCGGCCTGCTGCCGGGTATTTCGGTGATGCAAAAACGCCTGGCGGCACTCGGCACGCAATTCACTGAATTGCCTGAAGGCCGACTATCCGGCCATACCTTCCATTATTCGAAAAGTGAAACGCCGCTGACGCCGCTGGTGCAAGCCAGGACGCCGGATGGCCGGGAAGGTGAGGCGATTTATCGCAAGGAACGCCTGACCGCTTCCTATGTCCACTTTTACTTCCCATCCAATCCAGCCGCGATTGCCGCCCTCTTCAGCTAACTTGACGCTTCGGCTTTAACGAATAATCGCTGCGATTTAATATCGTTTTTTCAGGTGCACCGAGGCGGTTACACTGGCGCCTGTATTTTTTTCCACATGGAGACACACATGAAAAATTTTGCCCTGATGGCCGCAGCGCTGGTGCTCGGCTTCACGCTCAGCATCGGTGACGCCGAAGCTAAACGCCTGGGTGGCGGCAGCTCATCCGGCATGCAGCGCCAGTCGGTCAGCCCGAGCGCCCCGCC
>CAZLPR010000319.1:1075-1344 GCA_964561415.1 uncultured Dechloromonas sp.
GGCTGCAGCCGGCGCCGCGGCGCAACCAAAGCGTTCCTGGATGGGTCCGCTGGCGGGTCTGGCCGCTGGTTTGGGTCTCGCCGCACTGGCTTCGCACTTCGGTTTCGGTGAAGGCCTGGCCAACATGATGATGATTGGCCTGCTCATTCTGGCCGTCGTCATGGCTATCGGCTACTTCAAGCGCAAGAAAGCGATGGCCGGGCAGCCATCCGGCGCCGGGGGCATGCAATACGCTGCGGCCGGGGCTGACTATGGCCGCAACGCGCCAA
>CAZLPR010000319.1:1354-2156 GCA_964561415.1 uncultured Dechloromonas sp.
CCTGATTTTCTCCCTTCCGGAAGTGCTCTGCCGGGCGCGGCAGCGGCAGCAGCAGCTACTGCGAACAGCAATTCGATTCCGGCGGATTTCGATGTCGAAGGCTTTGCCCGTAACGCCAAGGTCAATTTTATTCGCCTGCAGGCCGCCAACGATGCCGGCAATCTCGACGACATCCGCGAATTCACGACGCCGGAAATGTTCGCCGAAATCAAAATGGGCATGGGCGAGCGTGGCGCGGCGCCGCAGGAAACGGATGTGGTGCAGCTCAATGCCGAAGTGCTCAATGTGGCGGAAGAACCGAACCGTTACGTCGTCAGCGTCCGCTTCCATGGCCTGATCCGGGAAGAGAAATCAGGCCCGACCGAGCCGTTTGACGAAATCTGGCACATGACCAAGCCGACCGACGGTAGCCGCGGCTGGACACTGGCCGGCATTCAGCAAGTCCAGTAAGCCGTCATTTGTTTTAAGCAACGGCCGGGGAAGCAATTCTCCGGCCTTTTGTTTGCCTATATTCATCGCGGCCGCAGTGCTTGATCTTGGCGAAAAGCGCTCGATGAGTCAGCTTGCTGTAGTCAACTGGAACAACTGACGGCCAGCCCGCGCGCCCAGTCCGGCGGCAGCGCGGCGTAGGCGGCGAATTCTGGCTGTTCGGCAAACGGCTGGCGCAGGCAGGCGAGCAGGCGCTGGACTTCGGAAAAATCCTTGTCTTTGGCCTGGCGAATGGCTTTTTCCGCCAGCCAGTTGCGCAACACGTATTTCGGATTGGCCGCGAGCATGGCGGCCCGGCGCTCGGCGTCGGCCC
>CAZLPR010000319.1:2178-2909 GCA_964561415.1 uncultured Dechloromonas sp.
CCGCCAGTCGGCGAGCCAGAGGTCGCAGGCGGCGCGGTCGATGAACAAATCACGGAGCGGGGCGTCGATTTTTGCCTGCTTTTCGCGGTTGACCGCAGGGTTTGCGCTGATTTCCAGCGTTGCGGCCGGCAGTTGCGACAGGTTGCGGAAAAACAACGTGAAGTCCGGGCGATGTTGTTGCAGGAAAGCAAAGGTTTCGCCGATGAAATCCTCGTCATCGGGCAGGCCGCTGCGTAGCCCGAGTTTGGCCTGCATCAGGCGCTCAAAGGTGGCGGCGAAGGCGTCGCCATAGGTTTCGTCGATCGCCGCGCGGGCGGCTTGCGGGCGCTTGATCAGCGGCAAAAAAGCGTCGGCCAGGCGGTATAAATTCCACTGCCCGATCGCCGGCTGGTTGCGGTAGCTGTAGCGCCCCTGATCGTCGGAATGGTTGCAGACATGGCCGGCGTCGAAAGCTTCCATGAAGCCGAAAGGGCCGTAATCGAGCGTCAGGCCGAGGATCGACATATTGTCGGTATTCATCACGCCGTGCATGAAGCCGACCGCCATCCAGTGCGCCATCAGTTCGCCGGTGCGGCGCGCAACGTCGCGCAGCAGGGCGTCGTAAGGGTTTGCCGCAGCCCGGCATGCCGGCCGGAAAGTGTCGATGACGTAATCGGCCAGTTGCTGCAGCTCAAGCGGTTTGTGGCGTGAGGACCAATGTTCGAAGGAGCCGAAGCGGACGAAACCGGGGG
>CAZLPR010000320.1:0-2415 GCA_964561415.1 uncultured Dechloromonas sp.
GCCCAGCGCCAGGCGACCAAGGACGCGGCGCGTCTGGCCGGCCTGAATGTGTTGCGTCTGCTCAATGAGCCGACGGCCGCGGCGATCGCTTATGGGCTGGATAACTCGGCGGAAGGGGTTTATGCGGTTTATGACCTCGGCGGCGGCACTTTCGATATCTCCATCCTCAAGCTGACCAAAGGCGTTTTTGAAGTGATGTCGACCGGCGGCGATTCAGCGCTCGGTGGCGACGATTTTGATCACCGCATTTTTTGCTGGGTGATCGAGCAGGGCAAGTTGCAACCGCTTTCACCGCAGGACGGACGTTTGCTGATGATGCGTTGCCGTGAAGCCAAGGAGTTTCTGACCAACAACCCGGAAGCGCCAATTTCAGCCAACCTTTCGACCGGAGAAATTGTCGACTTAAAGCTGGATGTGGCGACTTTTGCTTCAATTGCCCAAACCCTGATCTCGAAAACCCTGCAGCCCGTCAAGAAAGCGCTGCGTGATGCCGGTTTGCGGGTTGATGACATCAAGGGCGTTGTCATGGTTGGCGGCGCAACCCGCATGCCACAGGTGCAAAAAGCCGTGGGCGACTTCTTTCGCCAGGAGCCGTTGACCAATCTTGATCCCGACAAAGTGGTTGCGCTCGGCGCCGCGACGCAGGCCAATCTGCTCGTCGGCAACAAGACCGGCACCGACGACTGGCTGCTGCTTGACGTCATTCCGCTGTCTCTCGGCCTTGAAATGATGGGCGGTTTGACCGAAAAGGTGATTCCGCGCAATGCCACTATCCCAACGGCGCGCGCCCAGGAATTCACCACTTTCAAGGATGGCCAGACGGCGATGGCGATTCATGTCGTGCAGGGCGAGCGCGAATTGGTGAGCGACTGTCGTTCGCTGGCGCGTTTCGAACTGCGCGGCATTCCGCCGATGGTCGCCGGCGCAGCCCGTATTCGCGTCACCTTTCAGGTGGATGCCGATGGCTTGCTCTCGGTCTCGGCGCGCGAGCAGACGACCGGCGTTGAGTCGAGCGTGGTCGTTAAGCCGTCCTATGGCCTGTCCGACGATGAGGTCGCCGGTATGCTCAAGGATTCCATGGCGCACGCCAAGGATGACGCAATCAGCCGGGCGCTCAGGGAGGCGCAGGTCGAAGCCCAGCGCATGCTGGATGCGACTGAGTCGGCGCTGAAGGAAGATCCGCATCTGCTGAATGAAGCCGAGAGGGAAAAAATTGTCGCGACGATGGAAAAGCTGCAGCTGGCTATTGCCGGCGATAACCGTCGGGTGATCAATCTGGCGATGGACGATCTGGGCTTCGAAACGCAGGAGTTCGCCCATCGCCGGATGAACCAGAGCGTCAATCGTGCGCTTGCCGGACGCAAGGTGGCTGATATCAAAATGGGAGAAGAGGCATGACGCAACTGATCGTATTGCCGCATCTGGAAAACTGCCCGGATGGCGCGGTGATCGAGGCGGAAGAGGGTAAATCGATCTGCGAAACCCTGCTCGAAAACGGCATTGAACTCGACCACGCCTGTGAAATGTCCTGCGCCTGCACCACTTGCCACGTCATCGTGCGCGAGGGTTTCAATTCGCTGGAACCGGCGGAAGAGGGGGAGGAAGACCTGCTCGACAAGGCTTGGGGTCTGGAGCCTAACTCGCGTCTCGGTTGCCAGGCAATCGTGCGGTCAACGCCATTAGTGGTCGAAATTCCACGCTACAGCATCAATATGGCCAAGGAAGGGCATCGGAAATGAAATGGACTGACATTAACGATATCGCCATCGAATTGAGCGAGGCGTATCCGGATAAAGACCCGTTAAAAATCAACTTTGTCGATTTGCGCGATGCCGTCATGGCGCTGCCCGGCTTTGATGATGTGGCCGAGCGTTGTGGCGAGAAAATCCTCGAAGCCATTCAGCAAGCCTGGATCGACGAAGTCGAATGAAAGCCCGTGACTTTCCCGGCAGTGGCAAGCAGTTGAATGTGCTGGGCGGGCCGTTGTTGACTTGTTCGGACCGTCCGCTAACGGGGTTTTTCCGGGATGGCTGCTGCAACACGTCCGATGAAGATCTCGGTAGCCACACGATTTGCGTCATCCTGACGGCGGAGTTTCTTGAGTTCTCGAAAGCGCGAGGCAACGATCTATCGACACCGCGCCCGGAGTTTGACTTCCCCGGCTTGCAACCCGGCCAGCGTTGGTGTCTGTGTGCCGCGCGCTGGTTCGAGTCTTACCAGGCAGGCAAGGCACCGCGCGTTGCGCTGAATTCAACCAATCAGGCGGCGTTGGAAATTGTGCCGCTTGAGGCGCTTAAACAACACGCCGCCGATCTGCACTGATTTATTTCATCCCCAGCACTTCAGCCATGAATTGCCCTGGCGCCATGCGAAAACCGGCGGCATTGCGATGACCGCCACCGCCATAACGGGCGG
>CAZLPR010000320.1:2425-2906 GCA_964561415.1 uncultured Dechloromonas sp.
GTTAGCAGATGCTATTCACAGCGGCAACGGCGGCAACATCGAAATCACCCTGTGAGCGCAGCGAGGCTTTTATTTCGCCATCGCCGGAAAGCTGCCAGATAAGGCCGAAAGTGTGGCTTTGTTCGGCCAGCAGATGGCCGAGTTCGGAGGCGAAGAGGGCGTTGGCGTTAATCGCAATGCCGCGCACTGCCAGCCAAGCCGAATCACCCTCAGCAATAACTGTCTGGCCGTGACGCTGGGCTTGGAGCGCATCGATCGGCTCACCGCGCAAATCTGCCGGCATGCGCAGACGGCTATTTGCAAATTCTGCCGTCTCTTTTTTGAAGTAACTTTCAATGGCGGCGCCGTGTTCCAGCATTTCCCGGTAGCGCGGTGCCTCGCTGCTCGCCGTTTGCGTAACCAGGTCATGCCAGACGTCGAAATCAAAAGCTTGCAGGCGCAGGGCGCGGCAAAAGGCGCGCGAGCCGGGGGGGGCGAAGCG
>CAZLPR010000321.1:0-2905 GCA_964561415.1 uncultured Dechloromonas sp.
AGCCCGGTTTGAACCGGGGCTGGCGACGAAAGACTTACTCGATGGCGAGCGCGGAGTTGGCGTGCTGACGCAAGACGTATTTCTGGATCTTGCCGGTCGACGTTTTCGGCAATTCGCCGAACACCACCTGCTTGGGCACCTTGAAACGGGCCAGATGGGCGCGGCAATGCTCGATGATTTCGGCTTCGCTCGTCATCACGCCGTCCTTCAGTTCAATAAAGGCAGCCGGCACTTCGCCCCATTTTTCATCGGGCTTGGCGACCACGGCAGCGGCGATTACCGACGGATGGCGGTAAAGCACATCCTCGACTTCCAGCGAGGAAATATTCTCGCCGCCGGAGATAATGATGTCCTTGGAGCGATCCTTGATCTTGACGTAGCCATCGCTATGAACGACGGCCAGATCGCCGGTATGGAACCAGCCGCCTTCGAAAGCTTCCGCAGTCGCTTTCGGGTTCTTCAGGTAGCCCTTCATCACCAGATTGCCGCGGAACATGATTTCGCCCATCGTTTCGCCATCCCAGGGTACGGGTTCCAGGCTTTGCGAATCGCGCACTTCAATCGCTTCCTGCATGTGATAGCGCACGCCCTGCCGGCCGTTGCGGGCGGCGGCAGCTTGTCCCATTCCGGATGCTTGGCGCAGACGGCAGCCGGGCCGTAGGTTTCGGTCAAGCCGTAAACATGGGTGATATTGAAGCCCATCTGTTCGGCGCCTTCGATGATCGCAGCCGGGGGCGCGGCGCCGGCGATCAGGCCGTTGACCTGATGTTCGATACCTTCTTTCAGCGCCGCCGGGGCGTTGATCATCATCCCGTACACAATCGGTGCGCCGCACATATGGGTCACCTTGTGCGCCTTGATGGCGCCAAAGATCAGCGCCGGATCGACCTTGCGCAGGCACACGTTGACGCCGGCGTTGGCCGCCACGGTCCAGGGGAAGCACCAGCCGTTGCAATGGAACATCGGCAGCGTCCACAAATACACCGCATGCGGCGGCATGCCCCAGGAAATGATGTTGGAGGCCGCATTCAGATAGGCGCCGCGGTGGTGATAAACGACGCCCTTCGGGTTGCCGGTCGTGCCGGAGGTGTAATTGAGCGAAATGGCATCCCATTCGTTATCCGGCAGTTGCCAGGCAAAGTCGGGCTCGCCTTCGTTGAGGAAAGCTTCGTAATCCTTTTCGCCGAGCGCTTCGCCGCCGCTGAATTCGGGGTCGATGATGTCGATGACCAACGGCTTCGGGCCGTCGATCAGGGCCAGCGCAGCTTTGACCGTGGCGGTAAATTCGGGATCGGTAATCAGCACTTTCGCCTCGCCGTGCTGCAGCATGAAAGCGATAGCCTCGGCATCGAGCCGGGTGTTCAGGGTGTTGAGCACGGCGCCGGTCATCGGCACGCCGAAATGGCATTCGAACATCTGCGCGGTGTTGGGCAGCATCACGGCGACGGTGTCGCCCTTGCCGATACCGCGATTCTTCAAGGCCGAGGCGAGCTGGCGGCAACGGTCGTAGCTTTCCTTCCAGGTATATTGGCGGGCGCCCTGAATGACCGAAATACGTTTCGGATAAACAAAGGCCGAGCGCTCGATAAAGCTCAGCGGGGAAAGCGGAATAAAATTTGCCGGGTTCTGTTCAAGCCCGGCAGCGTACGGATTTGCCACAAATGTCTCCTCACGATGCCTACGAAAATGCTGTTCTCTGTAGCGGGGCTTTTTTTATTGATCGCGAGGATGACAAAAGACTTTTGCACAACTATTGGCCGAATGTAACGAATCGTTACATGGCAAATTCCAGGCTGCCGAGTGCTCTAAAATCAATCGCATGAACCTTGAAAATTCACCGCCCGACACCGCCCAGCGCCATGAAATGCTGCAGGCCGGGCTTGATCTGCTCGATCAGGGAATCACCGTGTTCGACGCCAATCTGCGCCTGGTGGCGTGGAACCGGCCGTTTCTCGAACTGCTCGATTTCCCGCCGGAACTGGCCCGGGTCGGCACGCCGTTCGCCCATTTCATCCGCCACAACGCCGAGCGCGGCGAATACGGCCCGGGCGATCACGAAGCCCAGATCGCCGAACGCGTTGCCGCTGCCGCCAACTTCGCACCGCATATCACTGAGCGCCAACGGCCGAACGGGCGAGTGCTGTTGTTGCGCGGCGAACCGCTCGCCGACAAGGGTTTTGTCACGCTGTACACCGACATCACCGAACAGCGTTACATCGAAAACCTGACCGAACACCAAAACATCCAGCTCGACGAGCGCGTCCGCCGGCGCACGGCCCAGCTCGAAAATGCCAATGCCAACCTCACCCGCGCCAACACCGAAAACAGCCGTATCGCCGCCGCGCTGCGGCGCAGCGAAGAACGCCTGCGCCTGATCAACGACACCATTCCCATCCTGATCGGCTACGTTGATCGCAACGAAGTTTATCAATACACCAACAAGGGTTATTCCGACTGGTACGGCCACCCGGAAGGCGGCGTCACCGGCCGGGCGGTGCACGAGGTGATCGGCGATTATGTTTATGGCCAGGTGCGTGAAAATGTCCGCAAAGCGCTGTCCGGCCAGCAAGTGACCTACGAGTACCAGATGCAGCGCCAGGGCAAAACCGTTTTTGCGCGCAGCACGCTGGTCCCGGAAACACTGCCGGAAGGCGAAACGCTGGGTTTCTTTGTTTTTTCCCACGAGACCACCGAACAAAAACGCATGGAAGCAGCACTGGTGCAAGCCCAGAAAATGGAGGCAATCGGCCAGTTGACCGGCGGCTTGGCGCACGACTTCAACAATCTGCTCACTGTCGTCATCGGCAACCTGGCCGCTTTGCAGGACCATCGGCCGGACGATGCCGAGATCAATGAATTCGTCGAACCGGCGCTGCAATCGGCGCGCCGCGGCGTCCAGCTGATC
>CAZLPR010000322.1:0-2900 GCA_964561415.1 uncultured Dechloromonas sp.
GATGTTGGCGCCTTGTGCTGGCGTAGCGTCGGCGGCAAGACTTCCTTGGTGCTGGTTTGATCATGCGATTCGGCGGTCGACGCCCTTCATGGCGCAAAATTTGCCGTCCTGGGCGCAGGAAATCGGTCGGTGCCACGGTTACGGCCTGCTGCCGATGTCGATAGATGAAACTTTCGCGCACTCCCGGCTTGCCTATCCAAAGCAGGACGCCCGACCCGACGTGCCAGCGGGTGCGGAGCGCTTTCACCCAATCGGTGAGGCACCGCGAAGGAGAGGCGGCCAGCATTCACAAGGCTTGCCGGAAAGGGATGAGCGGTCAGCTGAGGAATCAAGGCTCAATGCACAAGTAACGTCCAGTATCGCCAAAGGGGAGTGCTTATTCCTTGCGTAATGCTAGCCAAATTATTGCTGGCGGGATGTGCCGTTTCGTTCCTGTTTTTCGGAGCGCGATGCGGCAGCAGCACAGAAAGCTGACTTGGTCAATGACAACTGCCGTTGACTGCGGTCTGGCAGGCTAGGATACTTGGAGGCTCGCCATAATTATGGCGGCTAGTGGGGGCTGATGTGCGGCCCGGAAAATCAATTAAAACCGAGGGGATACTTATGGTTGCAGCGAAATCGAAGATCATTTACACACTCACGGATGAGGCGCCGCTGCTGGCAACCTGTGCCTTTTTGCCGATCGTTCGGGCATTTACCGCGCCGGCCGATATCGAGATCGAGAAGGCCGATATTTCGGTTTCCGCCCGTATCCTGGCTGAATTCCCGGATTTCCTCAGCGATGAACAGAAAGTCCCGAACACGCTGGCCGAACTGGGGCGCCTGACTCTGCTGCCCGACACCAATATCATCAAGCTGCCGAATATCAGCGCTTCCTTGCCGCAACTGACTGCCGCAATCAAGGAACTGCAATTGCGCGGCTTCAAGATTCCTGATTTTCCGGAAAATCCGAAGACTGACGAAGAGAAATCGATCAAGACCCGCTACTCCAAGTGTCTGGGCAGCTCGGTCAATCCAGTCCTGCGCGAAGGCAACTCCGACCGCCGCGCGCCGCTCGCCGTCAAACGTTACGCCCGCAAGAACCCGCACTCGATGGGCAAGTGGAGCATGGCTTCGCGCACCCACGTCGCGCACATGACGCATGGCGACTTTTACCATGGCGAAAAATCGCTGACGCTGGACAAGGCGCGCGACGTCAAGATGGAGCTGCTGACCAAGAGCGGCAAAACCCTGGTCCTGAAGCCGAAGCTTTCCCTGCTCGAAGGCGAGATCATCGATTCGATGTTCATGAGCAAGAAAGCGCTGTGCGAATTCTACGAAGCGCAGCTGGAAGATGCCCGCGAAACCGGCGTGATGTTCTCTTTGCACGTCAAGGCGACGATGATGAAGGTCTCGCACCCGATCGTTTTCGGTCACTGCGTCCGGATTTACTACAAGGATGCCTTCGAAAAGCACGCCAAGCTGTTCGAAGAATTGGGCGTCAATGTCAATAACGGCATGTCCAACCTCTACGACAAGATTGCCAAGCTGCCGGAATCGAAGCGCGAAGAAATCGAACGCGACCTGCACGCTTGCCACGAACATCGTCCGGAACTGGCGATGGTCGATTCGGCCAAGGGCATTACCAACTTCCATTCGCCCAGCGACGTGATCGTCGATGCCTCGATGCCGGCAATGATCCGTATCGGCGGCAAGATGTGGGGTTCGGACGGCAAGCCGAAGGACACCAAGGCCGTGATGCCGGAATCCACTTTCGCCCGCATCTATCAGGAGATGATCAATTTCTGCAAGACCAATGGCAACTTCGATCCGGTGACCATGGGCACCGTGCCGAACGTCGGTCTGATGGCGCAGCAGGCCGAAGAATACGGTTCACACGACAAGACTTTCGAGATTACCGAAGATGGTGTCGCCAACATCACCGATCTCGCCACCGGCGAAGTCCTGCTGACCCAGAACGTGGAAGCCGGCGACATCTGGCGCGCCTGCCAGGTCAAGGATGCGCCGATCCGCGATTGGGTCAAACTGGCCGTTACTCGTGCCCGCAATTCAGGCACGCCGGCGATTTTCTGGCTCGACCCGTACCGTCCGCACGAAGCCGAACTGATCAAGAAGGTTGAAACCTACCTGAAGGATCACGACACCACCGGTCTTGAAATTCAGCATATGTCGCAAGTCCGCGCCATGCGCTACACGTTGGAACGCGTCATTCGCGGCCTCGATACCATTTCGGTGACCGGCAACATTCTGCGCGATTACCTGACCGACCTCTTCCCGATCATGGAACTTGGTACCAGCGCCAAGATGCTCTCCATCGTGCCGCTGATGGCGGGTGGCGGCATGTACGAAACAGGCGCCGGCGGTTCGGCACCGAAGCACGTCAAGCAACTGGTTGAAGAAAATCACCTGCGTTGGGATTCTCTCGGCGAGTTCCTGGCTCTGGCAGCTTCGCTCGAAGAGTTGGGCATCAAGACCGGCAACAATAAAGCCAAGATTCTGGCCAAGACGTTGGATGAGGCAACCGGCAAGCTGCTTGACAACAACAAGTCGCCATCGCCGCGTACTGGCGAGCTCGACAACCGTGGCAGCCAGTTTTATCTGGCGATGTACTGGGCTCAGGCACTGGCCGCACAGACGGAAGACCAGGCAATGCAGGCGCATTTTGCACCGCTGGCCAAGGCGCTGACCGAGAACGAGGCGAATATCACCGCTGAACTCAAGGCCGTGCAAGGCAAGCCAGCGGATATCGGCGGTTATTACTTGGCCGAATCCGAGAAGTGCAAGGCGGTTATGCGGCCGAGCGCAACGCTTAATGCCGCGTTGAAAGCAGTCAGGATCTGATCATTGCTTGATTAGCGAACCTATCGTTCGGTAAAAACGAGCCGACAAACCAGGCAACT